>JADYYU010000050.1 GCA_020853515.1 Chitinophagaceae bacterium
GATGCCTTTCCTACAACATCCATAATAAGATTGCCGTTAAAATCATTTTGCATATTGGCTCCATGCGCTTCATAAAAAGTATTTGAACTGGAACTGCGAAATGTCGAATGGCCATTAATGGTATTGTTCTGGATAAAAGTTGCATAACCGCCACCATAGTTTGCACTGTCAGCGATCGTTAAATGTGCTGTGATCAGATTATTTGCAAATGTGGAATAAGCACTTCCGGTATAATACATAACATTGATTGAATCAACCATCAAACTATCACTCTGAAGATTAAAACCTCTGGTATTGTATAAATTTATTTTCCCCCCAGCGGTCTGATTGTTGAAATGGATCAGGTTAAAATTTCCGATCGGCGAAAGATTAACATTCATATTTACGGTACCGCTCACGGAAGTTAAATTAGCGATATTACCAAAATCATTATCGCCTGAAGTGTTATTCTGATAGGTGTAATTTCCATTGATGGTTGCACCTGCATTAAAGGCGCGCGTATAACCTGCTACCGTTCTGATTATGCTCAGATTTCCATTAAATACTGACTTGTCTGCATGACTGATGTAAGCCGTTGCACCACTGTTTAAATTAAAAACAGTATTGCCGATATAAGTATTGGCATCATTGGCATTACTAGCTTCATATAAGGTGTTGCTGCCATTGATAGTGACTGTAGTATTACCGGTAATATGGTTGTTATTAATCGCAGTATGAAACCCGCTACCAAAATTTATATTATCTTCTATAGTAAGATTTCCGGTCAATTTGTTATTTAAAAAATTTGCATATCCAATGGGTCCATATCCTTGTAATGTCATTGAACTCACATTTAAAGTATCATCCTGCACATCAAACGCACGCGAATTTTGAACATTGATCAGGCCGCCATTGATCAGGTTTTTAAACCGGCGTAAGACAAACTCGTCGGAAGCGGGATAAATAGCATCAATATTACAGGTACCGTTAACAATAGTAGGGATCCCTGTATTGCCAATTCTGAGGATACCCCCCACCGTATTTTGTACGGTAAAATTGCCGGCGATATTACCACCTGACGCGATCAGAATACTGGTACCGGCCACTGTTCTCGAAAAATTGAAATTGGCCGCATAGACCGATGATGCAGTATTTGAGAGTATCACCGGCATACCACTGCTTACATTATAAATCACATCGCCGTTAAACTGATTTGCAATGCTACCTTCCGTAAAAGCGTATTCACCGGATAAATTAAAAGTGATCTTATCATTAATAGTACAGGCGTCAAACGAAGCAGTATATCCCGAAGTACCCGTACTTACATTTAATACAATATCGCTGCCTGCATTTGAATTATTAAATGTAACGCCTTCAAACACTTTATAACCGCCTGCATTGCTGGTTATTGTCATGGAATATCCATTAAAATCCAGCACCACGCCGGAACTGATTTGAATAGTACCGATAGCGACATTGCTTTGCATTTTTGGACTGATGCCGACATTGCCGACACTAACTGCAGAATTAGCTCCGGGTACGGTGGCCGGATTCCAGTTGTTTGGGTCATCCCAGTTAGAACTAGCTGCACCAGTCCAGGTTTGAGCATGTAATGAAACGGACAGGCTGAAGATAAAAAATAGGCTGAGGAGAAATGATTTCATGGCTTGATAATCGTTTTCAGGGTTAAATAAAAGGACCGATACGGAAGTGTCTTATCGAATGTAAAAGTGGACCAATTTGTAAAAGTGGTCAATACTTAATTTGTAGTACTCCCTATAAAATGTACCTGAAAATTTGATTTAAAAATCAGCGGCATATTTCCGTCGACTAACTTTCTTTATCCAGATCTTAGTAAATATATTTACGGCCGATTAGATCCACCTTTTTATGAGCCACCCCTTACCGAAAGCACTCCTCATTATAATTTTCGGATTCAGTTTGGTCAGAGGCGTTGCCCAAACTAAAACGATTGAGTCACTCCGCACAAAATTATATGCTTCCGTTAGCGAAAACGATATCCGGAAAACATTGCTGGATTTGGGCGACCAACAACACTCTCTGGGAGCTGACAGTCTTTATAAATATTTAAAATGGGGACAGTCCGTTTCAACGATCAATTCTCCTGAATATCTGAAATTTAAAAGTTTTTATTGTATCTATCTTTTTAAAAACGGAAAGGCGAAAGAGTCATTGACATATGCTGACAGCTTATTGATTGCATTACCGAGCACTGAGAATTACAGGCAGTTAAAACTTGACATCTTTGCAATCAGGTGTACTGCTCTGATCAGAAATAACCAACTTAAAGAAGCCATCGACGAAATACTAAAACTGCTTCATCTGGCAGAACAAAATAAAGATGATGCCACAGTGTTGAAAAGTTATACTTTGATGGGCTGGGCCAACATGGAATTAGAAAAGTATCCGGAAGCGATTACCTGGCTTCGAAAAGGATTAAGTGCTGCATCCGATTCTTCGCTGCTTTATGCATCTGCAGCGATCTATAATAATTTAGGTGCCTGCTACAATAGTCAGGGAAATAATGACTCTGCATTTCTGTTTGTGAATACAGGTATCCGCTTTAGCAAAATCGCAGACAATCTGTTTTATCAGTCGAATGGCCTGAATATCAGAGCCGGCATCTTTATGTCAGCCGGAGACAAAAATGCAGCAGCCAATGATCTGGAAGTGGCCTTAAAATTAAGGGAACAGATCGGAGATTTGTTTTACACTATTTCAGACATGGCACAATTGTCGTCGTTTTATGCATCGATCAAACAAACTGAAAAAGGGATCAATATCGCAAAAAAAGGGATCGCGCTGGCGGCGAACGGAAATTATTTATCCAAACTTATTTTTTTAAATACAGTGCTCGCAGAAAATTATAAGGCGGCCAACAAATCAGATGATTATTCGAATACTTTACTTGAAGTGATCAGGCTAAGAGATTCACTGCATAAAACCAATTCTGAACAAGCTATTGCCGAAATGGAAGCCAAATACCAGTTACAAAAAAAAGAGCTCATCATCACGCAGCAGGAGAATATTATCATCAAAAATAAATACTTCTATTTTGGCACTGCTGTTTTACTGATACTGATTTTTATATTTATTTGGCTCTTATACAGAAATTATCATTTTGCCAAAGTCAAAAAGATGGAGCAAGCCCTGGCCGACGAGAAGGAGAATACGATAGAAGCTGTAAACCTCGCTAAAGAAAAAGAACGTAAACGAATCGCTGCAGACCTGCATGATAATCTAGGTTCATATGCGGCCGCCATCACAGCCAATGTCAATTACCTGAAAGAAAGCAGTAACAAAGAAAATGAACCCATCATTTCGCAACTGGATGATAATGCCAGAGCTATTGTGACCCAGTTAAGCGATTCGATCTGGGTTTTGAAAAACGAAAATCTGCCGGTGACCAAACTGGCGGACCGCTTTAAAGCCTGGGCACAACGATTGATACAAAACTATCCGCATATCAATTATAATTACGAAGAAGAAATCACAAATGATGTCGAGTTTACGCCCTACAAAGCATTAAATATATTTTTAATCTTGAAAGAATGTCTCACCAATGCCCTGAAACATAGCGGTTGCACTGAAATAAAAATTCGAATTGCAAGTCAGGAAAATCTGCATTTTAGTGTCGTAGATAATGGCACCGGATTTCAGTTTGATACCATAAAAGGCA
>JADYYU010000051.1 GCA_020853515.1 Chitinophagaceae bacterium
AAACTGAAAGGCAAAGGCTTTCCGCTTTACAAAAAAGAAGGCGAATATGGTGATCTGTATATCACCTATGAAATTGCTTTGCCCAAAAATTTAAGCGAAAAGGAAAAAGAACTATTTACTGAACTTTCCAAACTACGACCATGAATACTGAACAATATGTAAGCATCGAACATCTCTGTGTACATTATGAAGTTGAAAGGACTTTGTTTGAACACATGACAGCGTACGGTCTGATTGACATCAGTCTTTACGATAATGAGCCGGCCATCGCCCTTGAGCACATCGCTGATGTAGAAAAAATCATCCGATTGTATCATGATCTGGAGGTTAATATGGAAGGAATCGATGTGGTGCTGAATCTGCTTAAAAAGATCAGCGAGCTACAACTTAAACTGTCCAACGCGCAGAACAGGCTTCAATTATATGAAGGATAAATGTCATCAGGGAATTGCTTTTTAGCTCTCACAGATGGCATCTTATCAGGTATAGTATTGCTCTCCAAAGAATGTTGGCTCTCTCAGAATATACAGATTTACCCAGAAAATATTTATGAGTGTAAGCAATTGCTATCTCTCACAGAAAATACAGATTTGCACAGAAAACATTAAAGATTGTAAGCAATTGTTGGTTCTCACAGATAACACGGATTTGCACAGAAAATACTACTGAGCGCAAGAAATTGTTGGCTCTCACGGATAACACAGATTTACACAGAAAATATTTATGATTGCAAGCAATTGTTGGTTCTCACAGATAGCACAAATTTGCACAGAAAATATTTTTGAGTGTAAGCAATTGTTGGTTGCCTCAGATAACACGGATTTGCACAGAAAATATTTATGAGTGTAAGCAATTCTTGGCTCGCACAGATAGCACAGATTTACACAGAAAATATTTAAAGTGAAAGCAATTGTTAGCCCTTACGGATAACAAAGATTTGCACAGAAAATATTTAAAGTGAAAGCAATTGTTGGCTCTCACAGATAGCACAGATTTGCACAGATAATATTAATGATTGCAAGCAATTGTTGGTTGTCTCAGATAGCACAAATTTACATAGAATATATATGTGTGTGTGTACGCAATTCTTGGCTCTCACAGATAACACAAATTTGCACAGAAAATATTAATGAGTGTATGCAATTTTGGTTCTCACGGATAACACAGAAAATCTTACTGAGTGTAAGCAATTGTTATCTCCCACAGAAAACATTGATAATGAGCTACTTCTTCAGACTAAAAATGAGGGCTTTAATTGCAACTCCATACAATAGAGCAGCCTATATTTGTGAAATGAACAAACGAATAAAAGTGATCACGCAGCTACGTGTAGTTGGCATTGCAGAGGGCATTTCATATTTGATACTTCTCTTTATTGCTATGCCATTAAAATACTTCTGGTCATTGCCGGCAGCAGTACTGGTAAATGGCTGGGTTCATGGCGTACTATTTGTACTCTACGGCG
Source organism: Chitinophagaceae bacterium (assembly GCA_020853515.1). Classification (GTDB taxonomy): domain Bacteria; phylum Bacteroidota; class Bacteroidia; order Chitinophagales; family Chitinophagaceae; genus OLB11. The sequence goes on from JADYYU010000051.1 coordinate 1,466, forward strand.
CGGCTGTCATCAATACCTGGATACAATGTAACTGGACCTTCAAAAAAGCATGTATTGCAGGCATCGTTTCACTGCTGCCTTTCGGAACATTCTGGTTTGATAAAAAACTGAAAACTGAAATAGAAATGAACCGAAAATAGGTTCAGCAATTCAAATCTGTCACATAAGGTATTAGGTTATCGTACAGTACTTTAATTCGATTTTATAATATTAGAAACATCCAGGGAATCAAGCACGCGAAAAGAATTCACAGGCTCGACGGCCATCTTAATTCTTACTTTCTGCTTACAATAAACCTGGCGGTAAAGATGAGATATTTCGAATTATGAATTGACGTAGATCAGCTATCCAGCCACACCTTAAAGTCTGCCACCCGCTCTCTGCTTACAACAGCCATATCACCGCCGAGATGCTTACTTTGAACAAGTAAGCGACTATTAACATAAGCACTAACACGATCAATTGCTTTGATATTCAGTAATACCTTTCTGTTGATACGAAAAAACTGTTCCGGCGCCAGCAGTGACTCCAACTGTTCCATCGTATAATTTACCGGAAATCGCTTACCATTTTCTATCACCAAAAAAGTAATACTATCCTGAGTCTGAAAATGAAATACTTGTTCTGTTAAAATCGAATCGATGTTTTGTCCTGACCGCACAATAAATCTATTTTTAGTTTGCGCGCTGAAATGCTGATAGGTAAGGGAAATGTTCTCGGATAAAGTAGATTGAAATTGCATTTTATACTTTTTAAATTTCTCCAATGCCGCCGTCAGTTCATCGATACCAATCGGCTTCAGTAAATAATCTACACTGTTCAATTTAAAAGCCCTGATGGCATAATCATCATAAGCGGTGGTAAATATGATTGGAACTTCTACGAGCACCTGAGCAAAAATCTCAAAACTAATTCCATCTGCCAGATGAATATCTACAAATAACAGATCAGCCTGTATGCCGCTCTGAAATGCATGCACGCTGGCTTTCACCGTATCGTATGTATTGACTACTGTGATACTCTTATCAATTCGGTGCAACATGGTAGTGAGATGCTCTGCCGATAACTTTTCGTCTTCAATGATAATTACGTTCATAGGTGCTGCAATAAAGGAATGGTGACTGAAAAGGTGTCGCAAGCATCTTCAATGATCACTGCTTCTTCTGTCATAAAAGCATAGCGCGCCTGTATATTTTTTAAACCGGTTTTTGAACTGCCCTCAACCATGTTCCGCTTCTGCAAGTGGTTAAAGACACGGATGCATTGAACACCGGAATGGATTGAAATGACTAATGGCAATGCCGACGACACTTCATTATGCTTGATCGCATTCTAAACCAGCATTTGCAAAGTCATCGGTGGCAGCGTTTTCTGAAAAAGCGTTTCATCAATCTGAATATCAAATTTCAAACTGTCTTCAAAGCGGATTGACAATAAATAAATGTAAGATCTCAAAAATGTCATTTCCTCCTCAAGGGTCACCAGTTCTAAATTTTTATTGTCCAGCAAATAGCGGTACACTTTTGATAGTTGATTAATGAAGTCTACTGCCTTGTCCTGATTTTTATATACCAGTGAAGACAATACGCTTAAATTATTAAACAAGAAATGGGGATTGATCTGATCTTTTAGATTTTGCAGTTGCGCCTGTGCACTTTGCGTTTTATACTTTTCAACCTCAATTAACGATTGCTTCCAGTTGTTGAAAAACTGCGCACTCACTTCAAAGGTCAATAAAATAAAAGAAACAGCCAACCCGATATAAAACGAATTCAACATCAGGGAACGCTTTTCCCATGCACCACAACAGGTGATATAATGATACAACAACATGATCGCATAAATGACAATTGCACTGAAAATCATGGCTACAAAAAACTGGATCAGAAATCTTTTTTTGGCATCAAGCACCCACGAATAATTTCTATTCAACCATGAATCTATCCGTAAATTCCCCTCCCACACAATAACAGTGATCAAAATAGTTACCAGATAATAATAAAGCAACGGATGATCTTGCGGAATGTCATAGATCGTTTGCTTCATCACAAAAGCAAGCAAAATACCTGCGAGTATCATGTACAGAATTCTAAAATTGTTATGTCGCATGTGATAAAGTTAGCTGTTTAATTCAGTTTTGTGAGTACTTCTTTCACGGCGGCTTCATTGCTCATAGGCTGATACGAAAATCGTTGATTAAATTTGGATGAATCAAAAAAATAAGGTCTGTCATACTGATATTTCATCTCCACTAGTTCTCCCATTACCGGAATAAAAATGCCCAGTATCTTTAACATCCACACCGGCAACACGGAGATCTTATTTTTCACCTGCATTTCAGCAGCAAACATAGCAGCCCATTCCCTTCCGGTAGGAGCCACAGCGCAGACCGGCAAATTCCAGATCTGATTAAAAGCGTCCTGTGTATTTCCAAGCATGGCCGTGCCCCTGGCCAGTTCGGGTGTATAGCCCATTGAGTGGGGCATATCGGCATTGCAAAGCCATTGCGCCGATTTACTTTTTTTAAAATTATTGTAAACCAAATTCATCAGTAAGCTGTTCTGAATTTTTGCTGCCCCAAAAAAATCAGGGGCCCGTGCTATAATAGCTTCGATCCTGCCGTCGCTTACTGCCTTCAAAATAGCCTTGTTTACTGCCGCTCTCACCTGCCCTTTTTTACTGACCGGATCTAAAGCTGCATCTTCTAAAACAGGATTCAATGCCGTATCGTGCAAGGCGTATATATTATCAAAAAATACAAGCCGACAACTGTGTTTTTCACAGGCATCGATTACATTATAAATAAAGGGCAACCAGCTTTCTTCCCACACCGATAATTTGTATTCAAAACCAACCGTCACATAACAAACTTCACTTCCTGCAATGGCTTTGTCCACCTGAGCTGCATCGCTTAAGTCTGCAGAAAACAACTGATCGGTATTGTTCACCTTGATTGGATTTCTGCTCACCAGACGGATATCTTTCGTATAAGTTAATAGCTCTTTAGCCAATTCAGTTCCGATCGAACCGCCAGCTCCTAATATTGTTTGCATCGTATGTAATTTTTTATGAATGACAGTGGCAATTCCTGTCGTTGACGGTTTGTTTTTAAAATTGAAATTTATAGACGAAGTTGGGGAAAGTACCAATCTGGTAAGAGGTGTTCACCACTTTTGTAACGGGATTATAGCGTTGAGCAAAAACGTTTTTATGATTTGTGACGTTTTGTACATCAAAGAAAAATGAATGGGACAATTTCCGCTTCTTGCTGTTATAGGTAAAACCCATTTTAAAATCTACCCTGAAATAATTCGGATTGCGATCTGTAAAGGAATAGGCGTCCCCTTTGGCAATTTGTAAGTGTTTCATCCGGGAGGCATCCAGATCGACCGGTGTAAAGTAACGTCCGCCGGCGCTGGTCAATTTTAAATCGGTAAAAAAGGTATTGCGCTTAGCCTTGCCTAGTTTAAATTCTTTGCCCGCTAAAATATTAAATACGTACTTGCCGTTAAAACCGGTATTGCGCTCAATGCCATCACTGCCTTTGTATTTCGACTCATACAAAGTAGAAGTCATTAATCCATAGTAACCTTTACTAAAAAATTTCTCGACCGTCAATTCCACACCATAGTTGCGGCCTGAACCGGTATTTTTTAAATAGCCTACATTATTCGGATAAAAGCTAGCACCGGCATTCAACATCGAATAACTACTTGCCGTATCCTCTACCGGCACATCCGACAGCATTTGATAATACACCTCAGCTTTAACACGCCAATCTTTTACAGGCAGCACATCGTAACCCAATACAAAATGCTGACTTCTGGTAAAACCCAGATTCATATTAGACTGATCGTAGGTGCCATCCGTTTTCAATTGTCTGAAAAAATATACATCCGTTGGTTGCATCTGGCTGTGCATGCCATAACCCACACTCCAGGTGCTTTTGTCGGTAGCGGCAAACTTCAGTGCGACACGCGGCTCCAGCGAAGCCGATTTGTTCAGGGTTAAATACTGTGCATGCAGACCGGCATTCAGGGTGAGCTTTTCACCGAAATTATATTTTGCATGTGCATAAGCCTGTACCAATGTAGTGAGATCATTAAAGTCCCAGATCTGCTTCCACGCCGGATTATTCAGCCGGGAACGAAAATCCAGATTCAAATTCATCAGCTCGGCCTGCGCCCCGATTTTGATAAATAATTTCGAATTGACTTTTGAGTTGAAACTGCTCATGATATTTACATTCTTACGGATCGCTTTATTCTCGATCACCCTGTCGGCTGCATCAGTACCGGTAGCAATGGAGTCCTGCAAATAATCTGAGGCTGCGTATGTATATCCGATTACAGAAGTGAAATAAGAATTTTTTGAAACCTTCATAAAATGTTTCAGACCCAGCACCGAAACATCACTGGTAAAATAACTATCCATTGTCGGGTCGGCAAACAGATCACTCGGATCTATTTTGTTGTGCAGAAATTTAATATTGCTTTTTCCGCCTAAACCAAACAAAGTGAATCGTCCAAACTTACCATCGCCACTATTTATTTTAAAAGTCAGATCAGTATAAAAGGGAGTGGCCGTGGTGCCAATATTCATGCCCAATGCCTGTGCTATGCCTGTAAAAGAATACCGGCCAGCTACCACATAAGAAGCATCACTACCCTTCTTTAAGGGCCCTTCTGTCATTGCTTCCATACCTGTTAGCATGCCAAATTGCACGGTATGCTCACGCTTTGTTGAATTTCCTTTTCTGAAACCAATATCAAACACGCCTGCATTGGCATTACCATACTCGGCCGGAAAAGCAGCCGTCATAAAATCAGAATTGCGCAGCATATTAGTGTTCAAAGCGCTCACCGGACCGCCGGTGGTACCTATCGTGGCAAAGTGATTTAAGTTAGGTACATTCATGCCTTCAATACGCCAGAGCACGCCGGTGGGTGAATTACCACGGATCACAATATCATTTCTGCTATCATCCGGTGTGCTTACCCCGGCAAAGTTAGATGCCAGACGGGCCGCATCGCTTCTTCCACCTGCATATCTGTTTACTTCCTCCAACGAAAAAGTTCTGGCACTGATGGAGGCCAGATCATT
>JADYYU010000052.1 GCA_020853515.1 Chitinophagaceae bacterium
AAACCACATCCATCGGTTCGCACCGATAAACGACTCCCCCATCGGCTGATCGATAAAATGATCGTGGTTCTGATCTACTTTTAACCACTGCGATTTACCATGCAAAAATAAATTGGTGTAAAGCCGTTTACCCGGCTCAAAAGCCAGATATGCATTGGCTTCTGACCTCCCCTGCCCGCTCTGATATATATTATAAAACTGCCTGTCGCCTTCCATAGGCTTGCGCAGTTCGATATTGATCTGTCCGGCAAGACCTTCATAACCATTTACTACGCTGCCTGTACCTTTACTAAGCTGCATCCCTTCGATCCATTGTCCGGGTGTAAAGGTCAAGCCGGTAATACTGGCAAGTCCCCGCACCTCGGGAATATTTTCACGGGTGATCAGCGTGTAAGGCCCGGCGAGGCCCAGCAACTGAATTTGTTTGTAGCCGGTAACGGCATCTGTAAAAGCAACATCTACACTAGGGGTTGTTTCGAAACTTTCGCTCAGATTGCAGCACGCTGCCTTCAGCAATTCTTTACTACTGATGCGCTCTGTTTTTTGTACACTGATCAGGCTGATCTCCGTTGCAAATTTCTTTTGCCGGATCACCACATCTTTGATTCGTTCGTAGATCGGATAAACGACCTTTATTTCTTTTTGAAGGTCAGTCAGGGCTATAGTATCGCTCCCCACATGATCATATTGAATCACCAACTGCCTGGCCGTATCGGGTACCTGCAACGAAAACCCTCCACCCTTTTCAGTGAATGTAAATATTTTTTTACTGTAAAGAACTTTCGCTCCCGATACAGGTTGAATACTCATGTTTTTTGCTTTTTCAAAAATGCTGCCTTTCAGCAGTACGGTTTGTGATTGCGCATTGACAAACACGACCGGCAACATAGTTAATAAAAAAACAAGACAAGGTGTTACTATCCGGGCATGACTATTCATGGTGACATGCACCTGACCTGTATGCGCAACAAGCCGGCAATCTTTTGTAATCTTTCTCTGCTGAGGTGTGCATTCTGTTATCATGTCCCGCCTTCGCTACCGACACTGCTATTTTTTCCATATCTGTCTTTTCTGCATTGTAAATAACGGTAAGCACTTTGGTTTGAGTATTCCAAACGGCACTTTTTACGCCTTTTACATAAGCGGCCTCTTCAATACGACTCTTGCACTGACTGCAATTTCCGGAAATGGTAATGGTATCTGTCTGGGTTGTCTTATTTTGTGCAAACACAGATAAATTTAAGATGCTGAACATCATGGTCATCATGATGCTGATTATTAATTGTTTCATTATTATTTAATTTAATTTTAAAACTGCAGGCTCACGCCTGTCAATAGAGTTTATGTTCCTGATTAAAATTCAAAGAACACTCAGCAATAAAATAATAACGAATGATTGCGTTTATAAAGCGGAATTGAACAACAGTTGTCCGGTGACCTGGGTAGTGTTACCGGCGAAAGAGCTACTGACTTGATGTTGGGCACTGCAAACGAAGCGAACACGCCATACGACGGCAAGATGCTGCAGGTCATTTGAAATTTCTTTTCGGCAAACTCAAATTTGTTTTGATCCGCCGTTATTTTCAACTGCTTATTTTCATTTTTGCAACAACCTTCCTCTTTTGCTTCCTGATTTTCATCGCAACAACAGGAAATGCGTTTAAAAAGGCTGAGTGATGCCAGATCACCGCCGCAATAATGTGCGGTCACCGTTACACCTGCAGACGAAAGCAGGTAAAGGAACAAGAATGATATCGATAATAATCTTTTCACTATTTTGCAAAAATAGACATTGATTCCGAAATGGCTTGTTAAAAATTTAAATAGACGATTCTTTGCAAGTTTTCTCTTTGTATTAAAAAGAGGCTAATATGCTTCTTATTTTGCTTTAAACAAGGCAAATTACATCAATACCTTTTCGTACACTTTCAGCTCATTATAAACAGTATCACGCTCAACGGGTATGCGTCCGGCGTCATAAATCAATTCACAGATCTGTTCGGTACTCATGGCTGGTGTTTGTTCTTCGCTGCCCGCCATCGAATAAATTTTTGTACTGTCGTCAATGGTTCCGTCCAGATCATCCACACCAAAATTCAACATTAATTGCGCATTGTTTCTGCCAAGCATAGGCCAATATGCTTTGAGGTGAGCAAAATTATCCATAAAAATACGGGCTATTGCGTAGGTTTTGATATCTTCTGTGAGCGTAGACTCTGCAATGTGACTCATATCATTATCCTGGTTTCTGAATTTCAGTGGGATAAAGCAATTAAACCCTTTCGTTTCATCCTGCATTGTTCTAAGCTGATTCATATGATCGATCCGGTCGGCATAACTTTCGATATGCCCGTACAACATCGTTGCATTGCTATGCATTCCCAGTTCGTGGGCGGTACGGTGAATGTCAAGCCAGCCGGCACCGTCAATTTTGTCTTCGCAAATTTGTTTTCTGATAGCCGGTGCAAAAATTTCAGCGCCTCCACCCGGCAAAGACTGCAATCCGGCATCTTTCAACTGTTGCATCCCCTTCTGACGTGTAAGTTTTGCTTTGCGAAACATATAATCAAGTTCAACCGCTGTGAAGCCCTTGAGATGCAGTTCCGGTCTGTACGCTTTGATCTGCCTCAGTAAATCACAAAAGAAATCAAGATCCAGTTTGGGATGCACCCCCCCAACAATGTGAACTTCAGTTACCGGAACACCATCGTACTTTTTTACAATATGCATCATCTGTTCGATACTCATTTCCCAACCCTCTTCGCGGTGTTTATACAGTTTGGAGTAGGCACAAAATGCACAACTGAAAACACATACATTAGTGGGTTCGATATGAAAATTACGATTGAAAAAAGTATGATCTCCGTACTTTTCCTCACGGACATAGTTGGCTAAAGTACCTAAATAGCCCGGGCTGCCGAGTTCATACAGCAGCAGAGCCTCATCGGTACTGATTCTTTCTTTGTCGGTAACTTTGCGGGCAATCGCTCTGAGTTCATGAGGAATATCTATATTATTAATCAGGGAATCGACTGAAGTCATAGTAAAAAATTGTGAATGCAAAAGTATTGTGCAATCAGCAGTAAATTGATAATATTTGTCTATTGCCTCCAATATTTTCCTTCTTTTAACTAGTAATAAAGAATAATGTCTATAAATTTGAAAAAAAAATGATCATGAAGAAATGTCTCTTTGTATTTGTGCTGACAATTTTTACCTGCAGCATACAGGCCCAATCGCTGAACGACCTTTTAAATCAGGCCAATGGTTTGCTGAATGGTGGAAAAAATAATCAAAAAGGTGGTGGAAATACAAGCTTATTTGGCAACAAACTCTCAAACGGCGATATTGTAAGTGGTTTAAAAGAGGCCCTTAAAATCGGAACACAAAATGCATCCGGCAGATTAAACCTACCCAACGGCTTCTTTGGTAATCAGTTAATCAAAATACTGATGCCCCCTGAAGCGCGTAAAATCGAAAATACATTACGACAATTTGGATTTGGCAATCAGTGCGACAAACTAATACTCAGTCTGAACAGAGCTGCAGAAGATGCAGCCGGCAAGGCCGTTCCTATTTTTGTGAATGCCATTACTTCGATGTCTATCAATGACGGCCTGGGAATATTAAGGGGTGGCAACAATGCTGCGACCGATTTTTTGAAAAGAATGACCACTCAGGCACTGACGCAGGCTTTCAGACCTGTGATACAGAATTCGCTGGGAAAAGTAGATGCCACCAGGTACTGGGCTGATATTTTTAACATCTATAATACCTTACCAATTACTAAGAATAAAGTGAATACCGACCTGGCAGGCTATGTAACCGAACGCGCATTGAATGGACTCTTCATCAATGTAGCTCAGGAAGAAGCCAATATCAGAACGAATCCGGGCGCAAGGGTAACCGATTTGCTGCGGAGAGTGTTTGGAAGCTAGTGTGATAATGTAAACAAATTATTGCAAAAAAACTTACTAATAAAATAGTAGGTTTTTTTTTGTTGTTGTTTTCACTCAATATATTTGCTCTTTATTTTCACAATTATATAAAAATCAATCAGCGAAAATGGTAGATGTACTTTTAGGTCTGCAGTGGGGTGATGAAGGCAAAGGAAAAATCGTCGATTTTCTGGCACCGCAATACGATATCATTGCTCGCTTTCAGGGTGGCCCTAATGCCGGTCACACCCTTTATCTCGACGATAAAAAAGTGGTACTGCGTACAATTCCGAGTGGTGCATTTCATCCGGAATTATTAAATGTAATCGGCAATGGCGTTGTCATTGATCCGGTATCTTTTAAGGCAGAATGTGCAGAGATCGAAGCGTTGGGTGTCAACCTTCAACGTTCATTGATCATCAGTGAAAAAGCTCATGTCATATTGCCTACCCACAAAGCACTTGACAAAGCCAGCGAACAGGCCAAAGGTCAGAATAAGATTGGCAGCACACTGAAAGGAATCGGCCCTACCTATATGGACAAGACAGGTCGCAATGGCCTTCGCGTAGGTGATTTGCTGCAAAAAGATTTTAAAGACCGTTATCAGAACCTGAAAGAAAAACACCTGACCCTGCTGAAGCAAATGAATTTTGACGAGGATATTTCGGCATTGGAATCCGAATTTTTTGACGCAGTAGAAGCGCTGAAGAAATATAAGATCACAGCTGTTGACTACTGGCTCAATGAACAACTGGCCGCAGGCAAAAAAATTCTTGCGGAAGGTGCACAGGGAACGATGCTTGACATTGATTTCGGCACCTATCCTTTTGTTACTTCAAGCAATACGATTACTGCAGGCCTTTGTACCGGGCTGGGCATAGCCCCTGCCTTTGTCGGAAAAGTTTACGGTATCAGCAAGGCTTATTGCACAAGGGTTGGCAGCGGACCATTCCCAACGGAATTATTTGATGCTACAGGAGATCTCTTGCGTGAAAGCGGACATGAATTCGGGTCTGTAACAGGTAGGCCCCGCCGTTGTGGCTGGATAGATCTGGTGGCATTGAAATACGCATGTATGCTGAATGGTGTCACCGATCTGATTATTACCAAAGCCGATGTTTTAGACGGCATGCCTCAAACCGGCATTTGTACGGCATACAAAGTAAACGGAGAACTCACAGAACGCATTCCGTTTGACATTAATCATGCCAGCATTGAGCCGCAATACGAATATATTGAACAATGGGATAAGGAATTATCATCCTGTAGTCAGGACGAAGACTTACCGCTCAGTTTCAAACATTTTATTGGTCTGGTAGAAAAGCAGACCGGCGTCAAAATCAGCTATGTTTCAAATGGTGTGGGCCGGAATCATCTGATCATCAGAAAATAATTTTAAAAAAAATAGAAGAAAAATTTTTCTGTTTGAAAAATATATTAAAAATTTACAAAAGATAAAGAAATAGAAACGAATGAAAGCAAAACCTGTAAAAAAAGAAGTAGTAAAAAAGACCGCTACGAAAAGCAGTGCTAAAAAATCAGCTCCGAAAAAATCAGCCGCAAAAAAGGACGAAGACGATGAGGATGATTTAGATGAGGATGATGATATTTCGCTGCCGAAAGCTTCCGCAAAGAAAGGCGCAAAGGCAAAGTCATTGGATGATGATGATGATGACGATGATGATTTTGATGACGACGAAGATCTGGATGACGATGACATTGATGACGAGTTTGAAGAATTTGATATGCCAACTTCAAAATCAAAATTAAAAAAGCCGGGTAAAGATGCCGATGACGAGCTGGAAGATTTTAAAATTGATGACGACTTAGGCCTCGACCTGTTTGACGATAAATTTGATGACGATGATGATGAT
>JADYYU010000053.1 GCA_020853515.1 Chitinophagaceae bacterium
CATTACGAAAATGAAAAAATACACACCCTTTTTATCTGGAAAAATATGGTAGACGATGCTTTTCTGTTGCATGAAAAAACACTGAATACCAAACTGATCCCGGCCGAATTTGAAGCCGCCGCATTTTGGAGTGAACTGATTGAAAAATTAAAAGCACAGGAAGAAATTGCAGAAAGATTCAAGGCAGAACTGGATTCGCTTTTTAATGAACTATCCTTTCGGCAGCATCAGCCTGAAAGCCATGCTGTGAATGAAAAGATTGAGCTTCGTTTGCAGAAAGCGCTTGTTTACTTTTTACAACGCATTTATGATGAACTGATCTTGCCCCTGCAAAATTTTATACTCAAGTTTGATGGAGTGGCCCGTATACGCAAGTACGTTTCTTTGCTGGAGGAAACCGAGAATAATTTGTGGCAAAAAATTACACAGTTGCAAAGCAGCACCTATGACAATAAACGTTTGCTGCCTGAAGACCTCATTGCCCGAAAAGCTGCCAAAGAAAGCAGAAGCAAGCCGAAGAAAAAAGAAAAGGGCGATAGTGCCAAGGAAAGCTATGCCTATTATTGTGCCGGTAAATCGATCGAAGAGATCAGCCGGATCAGGCATCTAGCTCCCAGCACGATTGAGACCCATCTGGCTGAATTTGTACGCACCGGCGAACTGGATGTGAGTCTCTTTTTACAACCGGAAGATATTCAAAAGATCAAGGAAATTTACGACGACGAAGCATACTATTCATCCACAGTAATCGTACAAAAACTCAATAATGAAGTTACACATACACAAGTCAGGATGGCGCTGAATCATTTACTTTTCAAAGAAGAAATTATCATGAAGCCGTTTCTGAATTTGGGTGTAAAATAAAATTGCCTGATAATATATAGTTGCTGCCTTATTTTCATTTTTTAGACTGACAGCTCCTATAAAATTTGTCCGAAGAAATCCTACTGCTTGATCACTTTTTGCATAAATAGTGCTTTTCGGTCTTTATCGTAAACAACTACATAATAAACCCCGGCGCTTTTGGCACTGATGTCGATATTGTGCAATGTAGTGCCTGCCCGATGTGAGATATTGCGGCGGTCTGTGATTTTGCCGTACATATCAGCGAGCACGGCAGTATATTCTGCATCCTTGCTTTCATTGATTGAAATTGTGATCTGCCTGCTGGCCGGATTTGGATACAACTGCATATAAGATACATTGCGAAATACATCCCCGCTGCTTAATGGAGATTCGGGAACAAACAAGGTATCATCATTATTACCGTTCAGCCCGTTATCAACATAAATGACCGTTTGCGTGCCATTGGCACCGGCATAATAAGGATCAATCAGATGGGAAGTTGTTCCGCCTAATGAAAGATTATTCGCTACAAATAGTTTAATGCTGTCGTTGTACAAAACGTACATTTCGAGGTTATACGCTGCAGGTACAGCACCGGGGTGTATGATCTGATAACTGTAATCGTGCGGAATGCGGGTAATCACGGTATCGTTTGCGACCAGACTCAAACTGTCTACCATAATATTGACAGCCTGTGGATCACCATCACCGGTTTGCACGTAATGGCAGGTCAGATACTTGTTGATATTTTCAGGATTGCCATAGCTGATCTGCCTGTTGGCAACTGAAAGATGATCGTTTTCAGCCGGTAGTGCTTCACGACTGATCCCCATACTGATATCATCGGTTGTTTGCGTAATACTCATTACGGAGTCTGCATAATTTTTCAGGTCAATAGCATAGCCGTCTAAGCTGTCGGCATTAAAATACAGCGGGTAAAAAGCTTCTGTACCGCTGCCGAGCATCGGTTGTAATTTTGAAATCTGATTGATATAGTTTCCGTTCAGCAGGGTGCAATACAATCCGCCGTTAGCAATGGTATAGTCGGTACCGGTACTCAGCGAAAAATCGTAGGTCGTGTCTATATTTCTACTGGGTTTCAATGAGGCAAAGGGATAGTTCATGATTTCAGTATAAGTAGGTACATTAAAATTAATATACATGACATTATAATAATCTGAATAGTAACCGGTATCAATATAATTCCAGTCGGAGCGAATTGCGATATACTGGGTACTGTCGAGCGGATAATTCGGATCGTACACCATCAAGGTATCAGATTCGGTTAACAACGACACCGGATCTTTAAAAGGTAATTTTTGAGGAGTCTTTATCTGGTAAGGAAATACTGCATGCCCGCCTATTTTTCCGTTATCATTCAGGGTGAATGAAAAGGTTCGTATATTCACTTTTTGCGCGGTGTCGCTCATGTACGTTTTCGTACGGTAAAGACCGGCCCATTGAAAGATACCATCCGGATATAAATTGTGCAGCACTTTATTAAATTGCAATAACTGACCTCTGGTAATCGCACTTTTGCTCACAGAATCCATATTTGAAAATGAAGACAGATCGGAATTCAAAGGCAGATCGTAACGGCTGTTGAGGCTGGTCGGATTACAATAAGAAAGCAGTGATGTGATTGAAAATCCATAGCAGTCGCCATTAAACCGTCCGGTATCCGCATACTTCCTGATGTACTTAACATATTTGTCAAACATCTGGTATTTTTTGACGTACTTATATAGGTTCTGTACATTAGGTGAACCATTTGGTGTGTAATATTTGTCGGTCTCAATTGCAAAACTTTTCCAGTCGGGATGCAATGTATTTGGAATATGCGGCTTCTTATATTTTTTGATGATCTTATTATCATTCAGCGGCAGGCCATTGTACATATAAGGGTCAAACAGATCATAGTCGATATACTGATCAAAAAAGTCACCGTTCCAATGGGCGCCTGTATTGCCCGGTGTGAGGTCGAGTCCATTATATGTTTTCCAGGTATGTTTGGTAAAACTATATCCCGGATACTCATATTTATCCTGACCGGGTCGATAAATAAACCCTTTCCATTTATTGGTATTCGGATCTAAAAAGCTGCCAACGATATGCCCTTTGTCATTGATACCATTAGCCACAGACTGTATGGTGTTGTTATGAAAAATAGGTGCCATCGATGTAGCATTCATATCATTTCCGGTTACCGTTCCATAGCACGCCATGTAAAATCCATTGGCCTGCTGATATTCACCTACCAGGGTATGTCCGTTATTCATATCCCACACTTTAGTTTTAGTCGGTGCTATAAGCGTTTGATAAGTATTGGCAGTAGCATCATACAGAAAGGGATAATAGTTTGGCGCGTCGAGATAAAAGCCAGCTATTACATTATTGGTATCCATGCCGGCACCCCAGGTATTGTAAAAAACGGCCGCAGGCATATATCGGCTGGCCTGCCATTGGGGCATACCGGCCGGTATAATGCTGTCGTGCAAAATAAATAGCCAGCGACTATTGACACCCTGATACCAGCCGCTGATATCATTCTTATTATTGATTTTTAAAGCATTCACCGGATTCTGCCCCAGTCCGTTGACAAATACCGGCGCAGAAATGGCTTCGTCGGCCACATATATTTTATACAATGAAGTCACTCCGCCAATGGTAGAACTTACCAGCGCAACATCCCTGTCGTTGATCGATACGACTTTATTATCTAAACTGGCCACGATCACGTTATTGTCGATGTCAAACTTTACTCCTTTACGGGTTATAATAAACCCGATATTATCGCCATTGGCATTTGTATAATAGCCGCACATAAAACCCCTGTTGTTGATATCCATCACGTAAGTGTTGAAGGGGGCCAGTGTGTCGTAACTCATATCTATTTGTTCGAGCGTGTACTGAGCATGAGCCTCAACAGATATCAGGTGCAATAAAAGGATGGTGAAAAATGTAAATAATTTTTTCATTGTTATTTGTTTGGTTACTGCAAATTAAATAAATATGACTGAAAACATTTTGATTTTAACAAATGTTAATACTACTACAGGAGGCGACAACTTTTGCCACTGTTACATCTCGCTGAAAATATTTCCTTTTTTTTATACATTTACAGTTCAATTAAAACTATACTCCCATGAAAAAAACAATCTTGACTTTTGTATTAACTTCCTTTCTTTTTGCATGCTCAGAAGAGAAAAAAACAGAAGAAGTATCGACGGACAGCGACGGTATGCATATTACAGTACACGACGACAGCACAGATGCCGACGTGAAAGTAAATGCCAACGGCATCCATGTAAAAACCAATGACGGCAAAGAAGCGGATGTAAAAATAGATGCCAACGGTACGATGGATATTAAAAGTTCAGAAGGCGATGCTACTGTAAAAATGGACAAAAACGGCAATATGGATATCAAAACAAAAGACGGCGATGCCAGTGTAAAAATGGACAAGAGTGGCAATATGCAGATCAAAGGTCCGGACGGCAAAGAGATCAATGTAAAAATTCCTACCGACGCCCGCTAACAACCATTACTTTTTCAGTGCCACGATCCAAAGCAGCTCCTAATTTAAACATTCCCGCCTTTGCTCAGTTTTTGCTCCGGTATTATGCCCTTGCATTATTAGTTTTAACTTGCTTAAGGCTGTTGCTCTATTTTTATATTCATGACGATAGCTTTGAACGCTTCAACGTTATTTCATTTAAATCATTGTTGCTGGGTCTGCAATTTGATACGGTGGTATTGTGTTATGTACTGCTGCTGCCAATGTTATTGCTTACCCTGCAGAGCGCTTACAATTTTAAAAAACCTATCCTTTTTTATTTTGTGAGTGCCTACCTTTCATTGATTTCAGCCATGCTGTTGCTGATTTCTATTGCAGACATCCCCTACTTTAAATTCTTTCATACACGCCTTTCGGAAGCTTCATTGCAATGGATGAATAGCTGGCGAACCGTCTTACAAATGATTTTCGAAAATAAATTGTACCTCAGTCTACTTCTGTTTGCCCTGGTTGCATTGCCGGCTCTGTGCGTGCTTGTTTGGAGAAGCTGCATGCGATATTTCAGCCAGCATTTTAATACAAACAGCAGCAGCAGAAGTCGCACCGGTCTGTTTGCTTTATTGCTCGCCCTGCTGTGCTTTTGCGGCCTCAGAGGCAAAATAGCACATCCGATCAGAATGGGCGATGCGTCCTACTGCCACAGCGCTCTTTTAAATCAGATTGGATTAAATCCGGCGTTTTGCTTATTAAAAAGTTATACAGAAAAAGTAAAACTGATGAACGAAGACGAGGCACTCCGTCTGACGCGCGAGTACCTGAATTTGCAAACGGCTATTGATTCAATATCACCGATCGCGAGATATAACGAAGCCGCCGGCACGCCGCTTCATGTGAATATTGTACTGGTGCTGATGGAAAGTATGAGTGCTCATTACATGGCTTATTTTGGCAATCAGGATGGCCTTACCCCCAACCTTGACATCCTTGCAGGCCAATCGATGTTTTTCAGAAACGCTTACAGTGCAGGTATTCACACCAACAATGGCATTTTTTCAAGCCTCTACTCATTTCCGGCGCTTAAACGTATCAGGCCAATGAATACGATGCCAATCAGAAAATACAGTGGGCTGCCTGCTGTAACAAAACACTACGGTTATCAGAATCTCTTTTTTTGTGCTCATAGTTTCGAATTTGACAACATTGTGAATTTCATGCCTGAAAATAATTTTGATAAAATCATCAGTTCAGATATGTTTCCTCCCGAGGCCTCTATCAGTGGTTTCGGTGTGCCAGACAATTACCTGTTTACGGAGGCGATCCGTTTTTTTGATTCTACATCCGGTTCCGGGCCATTTTTTGCTACCATACTCACCGCCTCCAATCACGAACCTTATGCATTGCCAAAGGATTATGTGCCCAAGTACAAAGACAAAAATCTCAATTCAACAGCTTATGCCGACTGGAGTATCGGACAGTTTTTACAAAAAGCAAAAACGAAAACGTGGTTCGACAGTACCATCTTCATCTTTGTGGCCGATCACGGTTTCAGGGTAGGAGAAAATGCATACGAACTAGAACTATCCTACCAGCATATACCTATCCTCTTTTATGCACCCAAAATGATTCAGCCAGAGATCAGAGATGAATTGATCGGGCAGATCGATCTATTTCCAACGCTGATGGGTATGCTGAATATGCGTTATATCAACAATACCCTGGGCGAAAATATTTTAAAACGACCCAGGCCCTGTATATACTTTTCGGCAGATGATAAAATCGGATGTATCGATCAGAAATGGTTGTATGTGCACAAATTCAGTGGTGGCGAAAGTTTGTACGATTACCGAAGTAATAATACGCATAATTTTGCCGCTGAAAATAAGAGCGATCTTGAACGCTTACGTAAATACGCTTTTTCGCAGATACAAACTTCCGAATGGATGTATAGTAATGACAAAACAAATATTACAGGCGGCAACTAAATTAAAATCCTTTAATATTTTGCCTTGAAACTTCCGGCAGTGATGATAATAGAATCGGTTGGGCTCACCGGATCATCATACACTGTGCCTGAAAAAGTTCCCTCAATTATTTTTGCTGTTTTGTCGTGCTTCGTTATGCCCAGATTTCCGCCACCCGAAGTGGTATAAGCCCCGGGTAGTGCGAGATTTGAATACTGCATTACAAAATCACCGCCTACAAATTCAAAAGCATAATTTCCGGTGGTCGCCGCAGGATCTATCCATAAATTGAGCCCTTGTGAAGGCGTGGTGGAGTTGCCAGCAATTGCAATATATGAGAATCCACCCAGATTGATCAGGTTGGTGGTCATAGAACTAACTGACTGCGAGGACCCATTCTTTTTGTAAGCAAAGCTGCTGGCATAGGTAGGTGTATTGTTTGTTGGCGTGGTAGCGGTATCCTTTTTCTTGCAGGCAAAAATAAAGGTCAAAAAAAATAATCCGCCGAGAGTTAAAAAGTTATTGTGCAATTTCATAGTGATGATTATTTACCGCAAGATAGAAAAAAAATGGAAAGTTCAAATTTTTAAATACAATCCATTCATCTGCCCGGCGGCATTAGCAGTTCAGGTGTTTTTACAGTACTGAAAATTAATCCTTATTTTTACATTCCACAATCACGCAATCAATTGTAAAAATGAATTTATCTAATTTTCAATACATCCAGAATTATATCGGTGGTGAAATGGTTGAACCACTTTCTAAAACATATACCGACAATATCAATCCGGCCACGGGTGAAAAATTCGGACAGATTCCCTGCAGCAATCATGAAGATGTAGAATGGGCTGTAAAAGCCGCCGGGCAAGCTCTTCCGGCATGGCGTATTGCTTCTGCAGAATCAAAGTTCAAGGTACTGAATAAAATTGCAGACCTGATTGATGAAAATCTGGAAGTACTGGCACTGGCCGAAACCACCGACAACGGTAAACCCCTCTGGTTGTCTAAAGGCGTTGATATACCCAGAGCCTCCGCCAACTTTCGTTTCTTTGCCACAGCCATCATGCACTTTGCCAGCGAAAGCCATCAAATGGAAGACAAGGCCATTAACTATACTTTGCGACAGCCAGTCGGCATCGTGGGATGTATCTCTCCCTGGAATCTGCCGCTCTATCTTTTTACCTGGAAAATAGCCCCGGCACTTGCTGCAGGCAACTGCGTGATCGCCAAACCCAGCGAAGTAACACCCCTTAGTGCTTTTTTATTGAGTAAAATATGTAAGGAAGCCGGTCTGCCTGAAGGCGTTTTAAATATTTTGCACGGTGACGGTCCCGCATGCGGAAGTGCCATCGTAGCGCATCCAAAAATCAAAGCCATTTCTTTTACGGGAAGTACGCGTGCAGGACAGCAAATTGCATCAGTGGCAGCGCCCATGTTTAAGAAATTATCGCTTGAACTGGGAGGTAAGAACCCCAATATTATTTTTGCCGACTGCCTCGCTGACGACAAGCCGGAGGTATGGGCAAAAATGATGAAGACTACCGTACAATCTTCGTTTGGCAATCAGGGTCAAATATGTCTTTGCGGCAGCAGGATTCTGGTTGAAAAAAAGATCTACGAAAAATTCAAAGCCGAATTTGTAGAGCGCACTAAAAAACTGATCCTTGGCGATCCGCTCGAAGAGCAATCAAAACAAGGTGCAATTGTAAGCAAGGTACATTATGAAAAAATACTACATTGCATTGAGCAGGCCAGGCAGGAAGGTGGCACCATTCTGACGGGAGGGAATGCCATCCATCCTGACGGCCGTTGCGCTAAGGGTTACTTTATTGAGCCCACTATTATAGAAGGTCTGGGACCGGATTGTAAAACCAATATGGAAGAAATATTCGGGCCGGTAGTCACCCTCCAGACTTTTGAAACTACCGAAGAAGCGCTGGCACTGGCTAATGCCTGTGATTATGGGTTGGCATCTACGATCTGGACAACGGATATTACCAAGGCAAACAAAGTAGCAATGAAGATCAATGCAGGTATTGTTTGGATCAACTGCTGGTTGCTCCGAGATCTGCGTACTCCATTTGGCGGAGTAAAAAACAGCGGTGTTGGCCGTGAAGGAGGCTGGGATGCCCTTAAGTTTTTTACCGAAGCTAAAAATGTATGTGTTGAATTATAACACTCTTGCAAGCTATGCGTACGTGCGGTTTTGAACAGGAAAACAAGGAACCAGGTTACGAAAATAATTTATCTTTAAACCTAAAATGAAACTATGAAAAATTCAGGATACCTGTTGGTGACGCTTTTGCTGATTGCCTCCTGCGTTGACAAAAAGAAAGATCAGGCTCCGCTTGTGACAGACCCGGTGTACACAAACGCTTGCTGCTGCGATCCTACCTACCCTGCGGGCAGCGGTCTGGTTTTTATCCCCACTATGTTTACCCCCAATGGCGACGGTGTGAATGACCTGCTGCATCTTTTAGGAAATCAGCAGATCAAATATATTTATGATGTTGAAATCAGGAATGCCACCAATGCCCTGCTTTACACGATCGATACGGCTTTTGGCAATGCAGCTCCCGGCAACTGGAATGGTATTATCAATGGCGTTGTTTTTCACAAGGGTGTACTCAATATACAATGTAAAGCGATCGACAACAATAATACCATCACGCAAATCAGTGCACAGAGCTGTGCTTACAGTTGCGACTCGGTATCGAACGCTGCTGTGCCAAATATTTTAAATTGCAAATTTGAATCGATGCTTGACCCCGCGACATTAGGGACACCCTATGCCTCCGGCGAAAGTTTTTGTCAATGATCATTTTTTCAGCGGCTCCAGCAAATATTCCAACCCATTGAGTTTTATCTCATAAACGGTAGCCATCATTTGCCCCAGTTTACCTTTCGGGAAACCTCCTTTGCGCAAAAAAAACTCCAGATAAAAATCAGGCAGATCGCAAAGCAGACGACCCTTGTATTTACCAAAGGGCATTTCTGTTTTTACAATTTCCAGTAAAATGTTTGCATTTAAATCAGGCAGCTCTTCCATCAAAAAAAAATTTAATCCAGTATCGGACTCAACCATCGTTCTGCTTCGTTCAACTCCATGTCTTTACGCTGCGCATAATCCTGCAGTTGCTCGGATGTGATTTTACCGACCCCAAAATACTTGCTTTCCGGATGGGCAAAATACCAGCCGCACACAGATGCTGCCGGATACATAGCCAGCGATTCGGTCAGTTCAATCCCTATGTTTTGCTGCACATTCAACAGGTCAAACAATTTGATTTTTTCAGTATGATCGGGGCAGGCCGGATAGCCGGGTGCCGGACGAATTCCCGTATATTTTTCTTTGATCAGATCATCATTGGTGAGTGCTTCATCTTTTGCATAACCCCAGTATTCAGTCCTTACCTTTTTATGCAGCAACTCCGCAAAAGCCTCAGCCAGCCGGTCTGCCAGAGCCTGCAGCATAATTTTACTGTAGTCGTCATGTACAGCTTCAAACTGTTTGATATGCGGTTCAATACCCTGTATGGTAACTGCAAAGGCGCCCATATGATCGTTGACATCAGCGCTGATAAAATCAGCCAGGCATAAATTGGGTTGACCGGCCGCCTTTTGAATTTGCTGTCGCAAAAAATGCAGGGTGAGTTCTTCTGTTTCCTGTTCAACACCTGTGGCTACATTTCGCGTTACGATCACATCATCATCGCCTTTGCGACTGGCGGGCCAGAACCCTAATACACCTTCCGCTTTCAACCATTTTTCATCGATTATTTTTTTAAGTAACACATTCGCATCATGATATAATTTGCTGGCTTCCACACCCACAATTTCATCTGTTAAGATGGCCGGAAATTTGCCATGCATTTCCCAGGTAATGAAAAACGGATTCCAGTCGATATAGGCTGCAATTTCGTCTAGCGGATACTCATGTAAGGTTTTGGTACCAAGCAATTGCGGTTTGAGCATATCAACCTTTTCCTGGCTGAACTTAAATTTGTTTTTTCTGGCTTCTGCCAAAGGCAAAAAAGTCTTGACCGATTTTCTGTTTAAGAAATCTTCGCGCAAGGCATCATATTCTGATTTTGTTTTTGCCAGCAGGGCATTTTTGTTTTCATTGAGCAAATCGCTCACTACGGTTACACTGCGTGATGCGTCGAGTACATGCAATACACCGTGCTCATAACTTTCTGCAATTTTTACAGCGGTATGCATACGACTTGTGGTAGCACCGCCTATCAGTAAAGGCAGTGTAAATTGCTGCCTTTTCATTTCTTTGGCAATATGCACCATCTCATCAAGTGAAGGGGTGATGAGTCCGCTCAGGCCAATGATATCTACCTGTTGTCTGCGGGCTTCTTCCAGTATTTTTACAGCAGGTACCATTACTCCCAGATCGATGATGGTGTATCCGTTGCAACCCAATACCACACCTACTATATTTTTACCAATATCATGCACATCGCCTTTGACGGTAGCCAGCAAAACTTTAGGTGCATTGGATGCTTCGAGCTTTTCTGCTTCGATAAACGGCGTCAGGTAAGCCACACTTTTTTTCATCACACGGGCGCTCTTCACTACCTGGGGCAAAAACATTTTACCACTCCCAAACAAATCACCCACGATGCTCATGCCATCCATCAGCGGTCCTTCAATGATCTCAAGGGGCTTGCTGTACTTCTGTCTGGCTTCTTCAGTATCTTCATCGATATAATCGGTAATGCCATTAATGAGTGCATGCGACAGCCGTTTTTCGACCGGCTCCAGTCTCCATGTTTCATCTTTTACCTGCACCTTACCTTTGGCCTTTACGGTTTCTGCAAATTGTATCAGACTTTCTGTAGCTTCATTGTTATCATTATTTAGGTTGAGTATGAAATCTTCGCATAGCTTTTTTAAGTTGGGTTCTATTTCGTCGTACACTGCTAACTGACCCGCATTGACAATGCCCATGTCCATACCGGCCTGAATGGCATGATACAGAAAAACGGCGTGCATTGCTTCGCGTACATGCTCGTTGCCTCTGAATGAAAAGGAGAGATTGCTCACACCGCCGCTTATTTTGGTGAGGGGCATGAGTCGCTTGATTTCGCGCGTAGCTTCGATAAAATCGACCCCGTAGTTATTATGCTCTTCGAGGCCGGTGGCCACGGCAAAAATATTCGGATCAAAAATAATATCCTGTGGTTTAAAACCTACCTGCTCAGTCAGTATCTGATAGGCTCGCTGGCAAATACTAACCTTTCGCTGTTTGGTATCGGCCTGACCTTGTTCATCAAACGCCATGACGATGACGGCTGCACCAAAATTGCGGCAGATCTGTGCTTGCTCAATAAATTTTTGTTCGCCCTCTTTCAGTGAAATCGAGTTGACGATACATTTACCCTGCACGCATTTCAGTCCGGCCACAATGATCTCAAATTTACTGCTGTCGATCATCATAGGTATCTTTGCGATATCGGGTTCTGACTGCACCAGATTCACAAAAGTGGTCATTGCATACACACCATCGAGCAGGGCATCATCCATGTTGATGTCAAGTATCTGTGCCCCACTTTCTACCTGTTGCCGGGCTACACTCAGGGCTTCATCATATTGTTCGTTTTGTATCAGCCGCGAAAATTTTTTGCTGCCAGTCACATTGGTACGTTCGCCCACATTGATAAAGTTCGATTCGGGTCTGACTACCAGTGGTTCAAGCCCGCTGAGCGATCAATATTGATTTGTATTTTTAGACATAGTTTGCTTACTTGTTAAACAATGAGGACAAGGTGAAATTGCCTCATTTTCAAATTTTCAAATTTTCAAATTCACGAATTTTTCTCGGTTTCAGACCTTTCACAGCATCCGCTATACATTTAATATGTTCAGGTGTAGTACCGCAGCAACCGCCTACAATATTCACCAGACCTTCTTTAGCCCATTCGGCAATGATATGGCCTGTTTCATGCGGTTGCTCATCATACTCGCCAAATGCATTGGGTAATCCGGCGTTGGGGTATGCGCTCACATAACAGGTAGCCAGTTCACTCAGTTCTTCTACATGTGGTCGCATTTGTGTAGCGCCCAGGGCGCAGTTAAAACCAACACTCAGGGGATTAGCATGTTCTACCGAATAGTAAAAGGCCTCTAAGGTTTGTCCGCTCAGGGTGCGGCCGGAGGCGTCTGTAATAGTACCGGAGATCATCACAGGCAATTCAGTCTGATGGTCTTGAAAATATTTTTTAGTGGCGAAAATAGCGGCTTTCGCGTTCAGGGTATCAAAGATGGTTTCGATCAGAATGAGGTCTGCCCCCCCGTCTATTAATCCTGTAATTTGCTCATAATAAGCTTCCATAACCTGATCAAAGGTGACTGCCCTGAAACCTGGATTATTTACATCCGGCGATAGCGATAAAGTACGGTTGGTTGGCCCGATAGCACCTGCTACAAATTTTGGGCTTAGCTCTTTTTGCTCCGGATGATTTTCGTAATAGCGGTTCACTGCATTTCTGGCACATCTGGCAGCGGCTACATTCATTTCGTAACAGTAATCCTGCATATCATAATCGGCCATCGATATCTTTTGGGCGCTGAAAGTATTGGTTTCAATGATGTCGGCACCTGCATTTAAATACAACAAATGGATCTCTTCAATAATGTGCGGCTGGGTGATGCAAAGCATATCATTATTGCCTTTTACATCCAGATGCCAGTTTTTGAAGGTCTCACCCCGATAGTCGGCTTCTTCGAGTTTATGCCGTTGTATCATTGTACCCATGGCACCATCAATGATCAGTATTTTTTGATGCAGTAATTCTTGTATAGTACTCATCTATTCAGTTTTAAAAACTGAACTTTTACTACCAACCATAAAAACAGGGAATGTTTAATGTGCGGATGAGTATTAGTTCAGTTGGTGAAACAGGCCGAACAATAGTCAAATCTGCCTGTATAAGACAAAAGTAAGTATCAAATTCGATATATCGTAAATAATCTTCTAAATTTGTAGGATTCACTGATTGTGTAAAATGAAATTTACCATAGCCTATACTTTACTGTTGTTGTATGTTGTTTCTGCCATTATTTTCTGGGGCTACAGTCTCAATAAACAGAGCAGTGTTATTTTTGAACTGGAAAAAGAAAAAATTGCCTTGCTGCGCAACGGTGATCAAAAGATCAATTTTGATGCGGAGTTACAAAATATAAAAGCCAAAAAGATACGCAGAACCAAGCAATACATGGGGGAAGGTTCTACTTTCTTATTGATCATTTTATTATCGGCCAGCATCGTCTATTATGCCTACTATCATCAGCGAAAACTCAGTAAGCTACAGCAGAATTTTATGCTGAGTGTAACGCATGAACTGAAAACCCCCATCGCCGGTATTAAATTAAATATGCAGACTTTAGAGAAGCGCAAGCTTGATGAGGAGATCCAAATGAAGCTGATCAAATCGTCGGTGAATGAAACCAACCGGCTTAATGACCTGTGTAATAATATTCTAATCGCCACGCAGCTTGAAAGTACCAGCAGAGCCATCTACAGTGAGGAAATTTCATTGTACCGTATTTTAAATGAAGTGGTGGAAGAAATGCGCACCCGCTATGCTGATATGAAAATTGAATTAAAGTGCACATTGGAAGATAAGATCATCAAAGGCGACTCCACGATCTGGAAACTGGTGTTGAGCAACCTGATCGGAAATGCCCGGAAATATTCGCCCAAGGAAGAATTGATTTTGGTGGAACTGAAAGAAGCAAATCATAAAACGGTGATCGCAGTGACGGACCGTGGCAACGGCATTCCAGACCACGAAAAGTCAAAAATATTTGAGAAATTTTATCGCATCGGTAATGAAAACACGCGCTCGTCAAAAGGGACAGGGCTGGGACTTTTTATCGTAAAAAAAATAATGCAATTGTACAAATATGACATTTCTGTGAAAAACAATACGCCCAAAGGCTCTATTTTTGAGGTCACGATCTAAAGAAGTACATTTTTTTTGAATTTGAATATGAAAAAAATTATTGGTGAAATCTTACTGGTTGAAGATGAGGAAAGTTTGAGAGACGCCCTGAAGTTGAATCTGGAAATGGAAGGATACGCCGTAGTCGCAGTTGATGACGGCAAAAAGGCAATCAAGACGTTCAAAGAAGAATATTTTGACTGCATCATCCTTGATATTATGCTGCCCGAACTGGACGGCATTTTTGTGTGTGAAACCATCCGACTGCAAAACGACAAAATACCGATCATGTTTTTATCGGCCAAAAATACCGGTGCCGACAGGGTATTGGGCCTGCGCAAAGGCGGTGATGATTATATGACCAAGCCCTTTAATCTGGAAGAATTGCTGATACGGGTAGAGAAATTGATCGCCAAGAATAAGAAGATCGATCATATCAAAGATGAACTGAGTGTATTTGAGATCGGAAAATGCAAAATTGATTTTCATGCCCAGAATTGTATCGATATCAATGAGCAGGTGCAATCACTGACAAAAAAAGAAATGCAGTTTTTGAAACTGCTGATCGATAATAAAAACGAGGTGATCAGCCGCGAACATA
>JADYYU010000054.1 GCA_020853515.1 Chitinophagaceae bacterium
ACGTTTGTTGTGATAGCCTGCTGTATTGCTCAGCACTTCAAAATAGGTATTGGTTGGTTGCAGATTGATCTCTAATTTATTTTCTTTCCAGTTGAGTGCATAGATACCGGCTCCGTAGTAATTTCCGATATCTTCATCAAGCCAGTGTTTATTGATATTGTCGTCTGTATAGATATTCTTATTGACCACCATATTCCCTTCCAGTTTTTCAATACCCATTTTTTTCAGGGCGTTCAGTATTTGTCTGTATACCACTTCAGGCCTGGTTTCGTCATACCGTTCGCTGCCCAAACTAGGATCACCGCTTCCGTAGATCGTGAGGGTTCCTTTACCTGTATGATTGCTGATGCTGCCTTTAAAAGTGATGCGGGTCTGATAGCAAAAGTTTTCGCCGAGTGTATGCAGGGCAGTTGCGGTGGTAAAAGTTTTTAAGGTCGAAGCCGGAGCGAGTAAAACGTCTTTGTTTTTTTCAAAAATGATTTTACCTGATTTTACATCAAGCAGGCAAAAACTGATATCAGCTTTACGCAAGCAAGTATCCTTGTCGAGCTGTTCAAAAGCCAGAGCCAGTTTTTGCGAAGCGGTTTGGGCCGCCATCGACTGATGAAACAGGATCAGTAATGTAACATATAAAAAACGCATCATGAAGCCGCTCAATTATTTCTTCATGGCTTTTTCAATCTCTTCGGTAGTGATCGGTATTCCTTTAAATAAATCCTGACAGCCGGTTTTTGTAACCCAGTAATTATTTTCGATACGCACACCGATCTTTTCTTTTTCTACATAAATGCCGGGTTCGATGGTGAATACCATGCCCTCTTTGATAGGCGTATTGCGGGTGCCGATATCATGCACATCAATGCCGAGATGATGACCCAGGCCATGATAAAAATATTTTCTGCAGGCCCGGTTATCCGGTGTTTCATTTTTGATATCTTCTTTGCTGAGCAGACCGATTTTAAGCAATTGCTTATTCATTTCCACTTCGGCACTCTCTGTAATTTCGAGCCAGGTTTTACCCGGTTTCAATATTTTTTTTGCATGCATATGCACGGCCAGACAAGCATCATAAATTTCTTTCTGACGTTTACTAAATTTGCCGTTTACCGGAATAGTCCGGGTCAGATCTGCACAATAGTTGCCATATTCGGCGCCAAAGTCCATCAGCACCAAATCGCCGTTTTTGCATTCCTGATTGTTTTCGACATAATGCAAAATGCGCGCATTGTCGCCGCTGGCAATGATACAGCCATAGGCATGACGGGTGGCGCGGTTGCGCAAAAATTCGTGGGTGATCTCTGCTTCAATTTCATGTTCGAACACACCGGGTTTTATAAAGCGGCAAACACGCAAAGTTGCTTTATGTGTTATGTCGACAGCCTCTTGCATCACTGCAATTTCGTACTTGGTTTTGATGGCACGCAGCTCTTTCATGATCAGGGCGGCCCGCTCGTATTTGTGCAGGGGATAGCGTTTCATCAACTGATGAACATACAGCAAATCAATTCTGGGCAATTCGGTATCCATACGATCATTTTCGTTGGTATCGAGATAAACAAATTCTGCATGATGGATCCAGGCCTGCAGCATGGCATCTAACTGATCGAGATAAATGACAGTTTGCATACCTGAAATGGCAGTAGCTTCTTCTCTGGTCAGTTTATGGCCGTGCCAGATCTCCAGGGTTGGATTTGGACGTAAAATCACCAGCACTTCACGGTATTTTTTATCCAGATTATCAGGATATAAAACCACCATCGTTTTTTCCTGTACAATACAACTCAGCCATATTACGTCACTGTTTGACTTTTCGCGATAAATGGCGTCTCCATTTTCGGGCAGGGTAGGGTGTGCATGGAAAATGGCGATTGAATTCGATTTCATTTTCTTTACAAAACGTTCCCTGTTATGGCTGTAAAGCTTGCTGTCGATGGCTGTATATTTCATGATATATGATGCTGATTTTATAGTAAAATATGAGTGCGAAGGTAAATAAAAAACGATGGGAAAATAAATGGTAATTTAGTGATCAGGTTTTTATTTCTGCACTTTCCATTTTTTATTGACACCATCGATGGCAATGATGTAGACACCTTTGCTGAGTGCGCTCACATTGATAATGTTGCGGGTTTGCCATAATTTTTGTGAAGCAACCACCTGACCAACGGCATCATAAATGATACAGTTATGTCCGATATAATTAGCCGCTAGATCGATGTTTAGCTGTTGACCTAACGGATTGGGGAAAATACTGATCAGTGAATTTTCATTGATCTCTTCAAGTCCCGTTACCACCACATTTTTGCAGATCGAGGTATCAGTACATCCGTTATTGGTTACGATCACAGCGTAGCTGCCGCTGACCGCCGGTGTATAGGATTGCGACACAGCGCCGGGTATGAGTGTATTGGTAGCACAGTTGAGCCACTTGTAAGTATAACCTGCCGTAGCTGTCAGCGTAATGCCGGTTTGGGTAACGCTATTATTGACGGTATTGATGGTCAGGTTCAGGTTAATGATACTGTCGCAACCATTCGCACTTTGCAGCGTGTCTTTATACAGGCCTGAATTAGTGATATTGTTGCCGTTGAAAAAATAAGAGAAACAAGCAGTGTGTGCAATATTGCTTGCAATGGGAGCCGGATTTATGAGGGTAACCACTTGTGATACGGAATTGGCACCTGCATCCATCACTGTTACTGTGTACATTCCCGGGCAGAGGTTCGGATAATTGGCTGCCGGGGGGCCGCCGATCCATTGATAGGTATAGGGTGGTGTACCGCCGCTTGCTACCGCCGTGGCACTTCCGTCGCAGCTACCGTTACAACTGGGTTGTGTGACCTGGGTGGTCATTTGCAGGGGATTGCCGGCTGGAATGACACAACAGTTGCCGGCACCTGAAAGGATTTGTGGTGAGTTAGTCCAGCAGGAATATTGTATTTTATGAAAGCGGATCAGACTGCCCGGCCAGATCCCCATGAAGTAGGCATTGATCTGATCTACCGTATTGCAACCACCCTGATTGACATTGGTATCGCATGAGTATCCGCAAATGATATTTGGATTGCCGTTGGCATTGGCCAAAGGGGAAGCGGGCGAGTACACAATCACCGGAGTTACTCCCACAGGAGCTCCGTTAATGACCGTAGTTGGTACCACGGGTCCGCCGCAGTTATTGTTGTTTGAATTATAGCCTGCGTATTGAATCGCCGTCACATTATTTACATAGGCACCGGTCAAATTTACTTCCACTGCTTCGTAAGTCACGATGCCAATTTTGATGTTGGGCATATTGACATCGACATTAATATTGAGCACCCCTCCGTCATAGTTGGTGTACAGAATAATATTACCGTTTGGACTGCATAGCAACTGAGCCTGGGAAAAATAAGAAGCTAAAATGAATACTGTAGAAAGTAAAAGTCTTTTATACATCGTTGTAAATTTAGTTGTCTCAAATCTACGCTATTTTTTTCGTTTCAGGTATTCCTGAAAATTATATTTGATCCACATTTTAATTTCCAGATCGGAGGCTGTACGGGCAAACTGGTATTCCATGGGATAGGCATTGATAAATGGCTGCACCTCTTCTTCAGGTAATTTGGTGAGTGTCATCACCAGCTCTTTGGTATAACGTGAGTCGATGAAATTCTGAAACTCCATATTCACGATCTGGTTTTTGAACTTTCGGGTGTTGCGGTGTTTTTTCGAAAATTTCTGATATACGGTGGTTACCGGCGACATCACCGATTTTTGTTGCTCGTACTCCAGCACATCCTGATAAATACTGGCTCTGCGGGCCGAATCCTGCTGATACTGGGTTGGCCCTTTGCGGATGGTAACGCCCTTGAGTTTGATCGGGGCTGATTTTAAAAAAATGGAAGCATAGGTACTGAAGTCGGCGCCTGAAACTTTTACCACCTTGTTTTTATAGCTCACAAAACTAAATTCGATGTAGTCGCCGTCTTTGGCATCTACTTCAAAATAGCCAACATTATTGGTATAGGTGCCTTCGTGGGTGGTAATATTCTCTACACGAACCATACGCATCGTTGCTTTGCTGACAGAATCGTAAACAAATCCTTTATACAGCACCTGTGCATTTACACTGACCGAAAAAAACAACAAGAACAGAATAAACAGTTTTTTCACCGGGCAAAATTAACCTGAATGAGGGAATAGAATTTGTTAAATTAAAATCAGGTGACGATTAGTTCATAAAACGCCGATTCGTCGAAATATTTTTGCGCCAGCAACTGAAGCTGCACAGGGGTGATGCTTTTATAGATCTCAATATTATTGTAATATCTTTCCTGGGTAAAACCGTTCAGAATCAGACCTTTCCAGCGTTGTATAATATGAAACGAACCATCGAGGCCGCCTAATATGCTGCCCAGCAAATAATTTTTGACCAGATTGAGTTCCTCTTCGTCTACCAGTTCATTTTTCAGGATGTTCATTTCCTTATATATTTCCTGCACGGCTGCCTCGCACACATCTTTGCCTGCTTCGGTGCTGATCATAAAGGCACCATCATATTTTTGGTTCAGCATCATGCTGTGGATGCCGTAGGTATAGCCTTTTTCTTCGCGGATATTGCTCATCAGACGCGATCCGAAATAGCCACCAAACAATGTATTAAGCATGATCATGGGCACAAAGTCGGGATGCGTTTTTTGCGGAAAGGGTCTGGCCAGTCTGATAGATCCCTGCACGCTTTTTTCATCATGCAGAATGCGGTGTTTTTTTTCAGTTTCGGGTTGTACTTCATACACCGGAAGCGGCACTTTTTGCTGCTGATTCCAGGCCTGACTGCCAAAGATCTGATTGATGAGCTTTTTATCTTCTTCTGAAAACATACCTGCCATAAAGAGGGTACAATTACCTGAACTGTAAAGCTGACTGACATGCTGTTTGAGGTCCTGCTGCTGTATCGCATCATAATCTTCCGCAAAAAGGTACTTTCCATAAGGATGGTCAAACCCAAACAGGTATTCATCTATTTTCCGGTTGGCAATAAACTCTGATTTCAGTAATTGTACCGATAGTTTCTGCTTTGAATTTTGCACGTAAATATCGATCTCAGACTGCGGAAACTGAGTGTCGGTCAGCATTTCATACACAACGGGTAGTACCTGTTGCAGGTGACGGGTAAGACAGCTTACGGTAATCGATGCCCAATCGGGGCCGCTGCTGACTTTTACAGAGGCACCATATTGTTCAAAAGTTTCGTTGATTTGAAAAGAATTCAGCCGGCTTGTGCCACTTTTGAGCAAGGCTGCTGTGGCCTGGGCGATGGCTTTTTTTTGTTCAAACCATAACCCGGCATTAAACACCAGTTCAAGCTGCAGCACCGGCTCTATAGAATCGGTGAGTGAATAAAAGGGAATGCCATTATCGAGGGTATCTGTCGAGGCTGGTTTAAGGATATATTCAAATTCCTGGGGCGAGTATATTTTGGGGACTTGTGCTCTGTTGAGGGTCATGCGAAATGCGTTAGCTGTTTAATTATTTAAGGGGTGAATCCGGTTCGTTGGCAAAATGTTTGTACACCTGCCGGTCGGCGAAGCCGGGAAAAAATTTATTGATCCACACGGTCAGTTTACCTTGCGAACTCATAATGAGGGTTCTTTTTCTTTGTTCAATGGCGTTTAGGATACGCAGGGCACATACATCGGCCGTCATCAGGTTTTTTTCCTGCAAAGGAGATTCTTTTTGTGCCTCTCCGCTGGCATTCAGGGCGGTATTGCGGATATTGGAGGCTACAAAACCGGGACTGATCCATAATACGTTCACGTTTTTATGTAGCAGCTCAATGCGCAGCGATTCTAAAAATCCCTGCATGGCAAATTTCGACGATGAGTAGCCGGTGCGGCAGGGCAGGCCTTTGTAGCCTGCGATCGATGAAATGCCGGCGATGCTGCCGTGGGACTTCATAAGGTGCGGCAGGGCAAATTTGCAGCAATAGACGGTGCCCCAGAAGTTGATATCCATTGATTTTCTGAGTACGGCGAGGTCTACATCCTGAAACAGGGCCCGCATGCTGATGCCGGCATTATTGATGAGGATATCGAGCCCCCCGAAGGTTTGAACAGTACTTTCTATAAATTGTCTGCAATCGTCTTCTGCGCTTACATCGGCCTGAAAAGTGAGCAGATCACTGCTTTTCAGCGCCTCCTTCATGCTGTCGAGTGCAGCCTGATTTCGCCCGCAGACAGCCACTTTGGCACCGTTTTTCAGCAGGGATTCGGCCAAAGCGCGGCCTATTCCGGAGGTGGCCCCTGTAATGGCCACAATTTTGTGCTGAAAGTAATTACTCATGAATTTGCAAAAATAGTTTAATGATTTGGTATGTAAGTTAAAATATTTATTCTACATTTGCACTCCCAAAAACAGGAAATTCCTGTGGAACGGGTAGAGATCTTGTAGCTCAGCTGGTAGAGCACATCACTTTTAATGATGGGGTCCTGGGTTCGAGTCCCAGCG
>JADYYU010000055.1 GCA_020853515.1 Chitinophagaceae bacterium
AATTGACTCTGCAGCGGGAAACCTTTCAGATTGAAAGCTGCGAAAATGGCATTTTAAAACTGAAACAAGGCAAAGTGAGTCACCGCTTTGTAAAACAAGAAGTCTTTCAGGATGCGCCGGTAGCTAAAGTAATACCGCTTGCCGCAGAAGGAGATATCTTGCACGATGCAGCAGCATATACCGGCAAATGGACCGTTTACAAAAAAACGGACCCCAATTTTACCGGTAAAACTTTTTACCTGAAGGTACTGGAAATCAGTAAGGAGCAGCAAAACAAGCAGTTTAGCGCAGAAGTAACCTTTCACAATATGGATTCTGTCTTTAACAGTGCAGCCCGCATACAAATCCATCAAAATGAATTCAGCATATTCAGCGATCAAAAAATCATAAAAGCGAAAATATTAAAAAACGATGGCGACGAAATGATTCTGGAACATGGAAGCATACACTATTATATGAAACGGCTTGGACAATAACACCATTGTGCGCAAACAGTCCGCCTTACGGTTTTGCCGCAATGCACATTTAAATTTTCAGTTTGTTTCTGTATTTCAATATTCGCACTTTACCTTTGCGCCATGTCTAAAAAACTTAATCTGAAAAGCATACTGATCGGTGGTTTTTTCAGTGCTTTTGTTCCGATTGGAGCCTATCTTTTTCTTAAATTCAACGGACATGACGGACATATTAAATTGCCGAAAACCTATGGTATTGAAAAAACCGGCAGCCATGAGCAAGACGGCAAAATGGTTGCAGACACTACTTACCATACCATACAGGATATTACGCTGATCAGCCAGTTGGGCGATACCGTGTCGATCAATGAAACCCTGAAAGGCAAAATACTGGTTGTCAATTTTTTCTTTACTTCCTGTGCAAGCATTTGTCCGGTGTTGACAAAAAATATGAAATTGCTTAACAAAGCCTACAAGAAAAATGATACTTCGATCCGTTTTTTATCCATCACTGTAGATCCTGACAATGATTCGGTGGTCAGATTGCGCCAATATGCAGACAAATATGAAGTGAACCATGATAAATGGCTTTTTCTGACCGGAAATAAAAAAGCCATTTACGATTTTGCACGTAAAGAGCTGATGCTGAAACTTGAACCGGGAGATGGCGGTAAAGACGATTTTATACATCCTGAACAATTTGTGCTGATCGACAAATACCGCAATATCCGGGGGTACTACAACGGCCTGGATTCAAACAATGTGAGATTATGCGCCGAGGACGCCGCTTATCTTATAGTGGAGAAAAATGTGCTGCACGAAAAAAGGAGATAGTATGCGGAAATACGATCGCATCCCTCTTGAATTGAACCTTAAAATGTCAATTAAAGACGGATACGGCCGTCGGAAGGCAGATTCGTTGAATACTTAAATTTAAAAATAATAAAAATGATAAAAACCCTCCAAAAAAACGATCAGAAAGCCCACTGGCTCATTTGGATCTTTTCATCCATCGTATTTTTAGCTGTGACCGTTTTAGATAAAATTACCGTGCAGGCAGATCTTGGTTTCGATCCGCATATTTTTGCCATGCTCAGTGCAGGTATCAATGCGATCGTATCCGTATTGCTGATAGTGGCGCTGGTGCTGGTGAAACAAAAAAAGTTCGGGTTGCACAAAAATGTTATGTTGTTTACCATGCTGCTTTCGATCCTGTTTTTGGTTTTTTACATTGCCCACCATTTATTTACGGGCGAAACAAAATACGGCGATGTGAATCATGACGGACTACTGGGTGAGGATGAAAAATCGCTTGCCGGCAGTTTACGGTATGTCTACTATTTTATTATCAGTACACATATTACGCTGGCTGGCATTGTGATGCCTTTTGTTTTGTACAGCGCCTACAGAGGTCTTACTGCAGAGTATCAGCAACATAAAAAATTAGTGCGCTACACCTTTCCGGTATGGCTGTATGTAGCCATCACCGGTGTGGTCGTGTACCTCATGATTTCACCATTTTATAGTTAGAAACCAGGCGAATTATATATTCTTTCGGATAAAACGGTTATATTTATATAAAAAAAATGAGTTTAGAATGGCAAACCGGCAAAGTGGTGAACATCATTGATGAAACACCAGCTACCAGAAGGTACTTTATAGAGACGCCTTCCACAACTCCTTTCGATTTTAAACCCGGGCAGTTTGTAACCCTTGACCTGCCGATACATGAAAAAAAGAATAAACGCTGGCGGAGTTATTCCATCGCTTCCAGCCCGAATGGTACCAATATATTTGAACTGGTGATTGTGCTGGTTGAAGATGGTTTGGGAACCCCTTTTCTTTTCAACAACATTCAGGTGGGTGATGAAATTTCCCTGAGAGGTCCTGCCGGCGTGTTTGTATTACCTGAAAAGATCGAACACGATTATTTTATGATTTGCACCGGCACCGGTATTGCGCCGTTCAGAAGCATGGCTCAGTACTTATTTCATCATCAGTTGCCCACCAAAGAAATCTACCTCATATTCGGTACCCGAACAAAAGCCGATTTACTGTATTATGATGAACTGACTACCCTGCAGGAAAAATTTCCGCAGTTTAATTATATACCGGTGCTATCGCGTGAAAGCTGGGAGGGCAAAAAAGGGTATGTGCATGATGTTTACACTGAATTATGTGCCGGAAAGCCGGATGCACAGTTTTTGCTATGCGGCTGGAAAAATATGATCGATGACGCCAAAAATAAGCTGTTAGCATTGGGATACGATAAAAAGCAGATTCATTTTGAGCTATACGGATAAAATAGAGTAATTTTGTTGCTACTTTTTTAAATTTAAATGAAACAGTTCCTTTACTTTTTATTGCTCATTTGTACTTTTTCACAAATGAAGGCACAGGTTGTTGTTTACAAAAAGACGGCGCAACGCAGCGACAATTATCTGAACAATGCGTGGACTGGCAAGGACTCTTTTTTATTTTCTTATAATAATGATACCCTGATGACCAGTTTGCAGGCGTTGCAATTTAGTGCCAGTAATACCTGGGACAACTGGTATAAATATACATACACACTAACAGCAAACGGAAAAGTGAGCACACAATTGCGCGAGAACTGGGTGGCCGGTAACTGGACCAACAACACCCGATATACCTATAGTTATGATGCAAACTCAAATATTACCGACATCTTATATGATGTATGGAGTGGTGCGAGCTGGAGCCCTACCGGGAAAATATCATATACCGGATACAATGCTTACGGCAAGTATCAGAGTGAGATTTTATACGTATATGGAGGTGGAGCCTACACACAACAATCAAAACGCGACCGCACCTATGTTAATAATCAAACACTGGTAGCCACCGACGAAAAATACACCTGGAACAATCAGAATAATGTTTGGGTAAAAAACGAACGGCTTTCATACACTTACATTCAAAATGAGATCAGTTCGGTTACCCGGCTATTACCCGATGCCAATGCCAACTGGGCTCCCGAAGATAAATTTCTGTACAATTTCAATATCACGCCCTTTTACCTGCTTGAATATATTGCACAGAAATACGATACTGCGGCCATGAGCTGGAAAAACCTGAATCGGGTTACCTATGCCTACAATGCGGATACCTTGTTAGACAAAACGCAAAATGAAACCTTTTTAAATAATACCTGGTCGCCTGTAGAAAGGGCCCAATATATTTATAATGGCAGTAAAGAAAAGATAGAATACTTTACAGAAAGTTACAATGGAGGCTGGGATAAATTGAAACGAAGCCTGTACTCCTATAATAACAGCCTGCTGGCAGAAGAAGATCAGTTTACAGGTTCGGGCAACACCTGGCTCGCAAGTAAAAAGCTATTGTACAATTACGATGCTAATAACAACCTGATTTACGAAACGGCAGAAGATTATACGGGTGCAAATTTCACACCGGTCACCCGCAGTTTTTATTATTATAATTCATTTACGGTTGGTATGGCCAATCGATTGAAATCGTTTGCAGGCCTAACGATCTATCCAAATCCGGCTACTGAGTTTGTAAACATCCGTTTGAACGCAGCGCAAAGCACCACCATACAAGTGAATATTCTGGATCTGTACGGCAAAACGCACGTAGTGATCACGCAACCTGTCAGTACGCCGCAAGCGCTCTTGCAGATTCCGTGTGCTACACTCCAAAACGGCCTGTACTTTGCACAGATCAAAGACCTTCAGGATAACAAGCAACAAACAGTTAAATTTCAGATAGTGAAATAATGAGTGCACTTGCAGATTTCGAACCCTATTATGCCGTCATCTTTACCTCTGTGCTGCATGCTGAGACACCCGGCTACAGCGAAATGGCGACTTTGATCGAAGAGCTTGCCAAAAAGCAGAAGGGTTACCTGGGATTTGAAAGTGCCCGCAGCGACACCGGCATTTCAGTTTCTTATTGGAAAACAGAGGAAGACATCCGGCAGTGGAAACAGCAATCAGATCATTTGATCGCACAACAAACAGGTATTCAAAACTGGTATCAATATTATAAAGTGCGGGTTTGTAAGGTAGAGCGGGAATATGAATTTACCGATCACACAGCTCAACTTTGATACCTGAAACCTGTGTAATAAAGCAAGTTACTTTTTCATTTCAAAATGACCGCGGGCCAGTATTTCCTGCACCACCGATTCGATCACAGCATCTTCTCCTTCAGGCTCGTAATGATTGCGCAGGTTATTATTAAACAACACGGCCACCGTTTGCCAGATAGCTGCATTGAATCCCCCTTTCATTTCTTTTACTATTTCAAAGCAGGGTTTGCCTGTTTCCCGTGCAATTAATTTTACCAGTATTTGCCCCTGCTCAATACTGAGATTTTTCAGTTCATCTTTAAACTTCCTGTTCAGTTCGTTTTCTTTACGTCGTTTAAACTGGCTTTTAGCCTCTTTGCTATACAGGGAATTCAACACCGAATCTACATCTCGCAATATAAATGCGGCAGCCACTGCGTAAGGATATACCACATACACATTGTAGCGCAGCCTTTCGTATTCTTCATCATTACGCCGCTGTTGCCTGCGTTGTTTTATAGCCCATTTAGGCGCCTTTTCCCTGATCAACACATCCCGTATCCAGACATGCGGGAGGGTGTCTGTACCCAGTATGATTGCGCCCACACGAATGGTATCATGAGGCCCCTTTTGTGCCCAGAGCCGGTGACTCGTTCCTGCAGCAATTAAAATAAAAAATATTCTGAGGGCGTTTTTCATAAATATGCTACACAAAAATGCAATACATTTCGTTAAAAGCGCTTTTATAATTGAGAAAGTTTTTTTAAAGACCGACAAGCAATCTGTACAAAACCTGTGTAAAATATTTAATTTGCCGGGATACTTCCCTCACATCATTGATTGACACTTATTTTATCACCATCGTTTTTTTTGAATGCAAAAGTGAATGCCATCCTTTTTTAGCCTCCCGATACTTGTTACCATTTATTATTGCGCAGTTCTCATTTTTGCGTAGTTGGCATATCTGAAACCCTGCATACCTGCAATTTTCCAGGCCCCTTCCACTTTCACAGCCTCCACCTGATAAGCGTCCTTGCCCAGCCAGTTCCATAGAAGGGTGGCAGATGAATCGTTTGATTGCGTGATTGTGATAGACATCGTTTCCCAGTAATGATCCGGGTTATCCTGACAATCGCACCAGTTATCGGCCCCGGTTGAAAAGGGCGACAGATCACCGACAAGCCAGGCCGTTTGGCCGGTTTGCAGCGACGTATCTATCATCCGGGCGATCTGGTTATAGTTGTCGACAAACCCTTGTGAAAAGAAGCCGCTGCTTTTTAGCTGTCCCAGTTTTTTTTGATGTAAATCGATGTCAATACCCAGAAAAGAATCCTGATTAGCAACAGGATCTGCGGGCATAAAATCGCCTTTGGTACATTTCGTTTCGTACCATGCATACATATTTCGCAACAGCGCATTCAACCTTGTGGTATCCTGCTTATACATGTTTACAGTGATCGCCTTCACCGGAGGTGTACTGGCCGCATCTTTTTCATGGCAGCTTGCAAATACGATCAAACTGCCCACCAGGAAAATGTAGTAAAATTTAATGCTTACCGTCATGTGATTTTAATGTTTACAATAAAACATTAAAGGTAAGGCCTGCGCCAACAAAAAAGTATTCATTCATATTACAATATCGATGCGTTACTTTATGATGATCGTTTTTGAAACCTGATCGCCCTGCTCTTTAGTGCCTATCTTCAATGCGGGATTCTTTAAACCCGCCTGAGTGTACACCCAACTGATGCTGTCGTTGCCGCTCGTAACGATCAGGTCAGTTTGATTGGGTTCAAACATCCAAACTGCCGCATTTTCGGTGGGGCCTCCGTCAAAATCGGAACAATTTGTAAACCAAATCGTTTCTCCCACAGCAAAGGTATCTTTTGCAGTATGCAAACAGGCCTTGTAACGAGGTCTGTCGCAACTGTTGAAAAAAAGTGCCATTACAAGGATAATAACAGAAAGGTTTTTTATCATTCTGAAAGCAAATTTAATTCTAAATTATGAAGTGGAGCCGAGTTCCGACATGAGTTTTTCAAGCTGATGATAATCCTCCATTGTTTTTGGATATAATTTTAATTTACAAAGCGGATCCCGGATCTGCATAAATCCCTTTTGAGTGTTGAGGCTGAGCGCTGAATTCAGGGACTGTGCCGGCAAAAAATACGTATGCTTTCTGTTTGCAAACGCCGGCAAACCCAGTAATTTCAACTCATTCAGTGCGGCTTCATGCTCCTGGTCGTACTTCTGGCTAAAATAAGACAAGGCTTTTTCTGCCATGTATTTTTCAAGCGTATATGAGCGAAACTTCCTGAATTCGCCGGTCGCATTACCCAGGCAAAGTACATAAAGGCCTTCGGGGTGCAACTCAAGCCGGTACGTTCTGGCCCTTTGGATTAAGCCGGCTTTTTTAATACATTTATCTACTGCTATCATTTCAAAAAAATTACGCAGAATCCGCTAAGCGGGATTCGCAATTATTCAGCTAAAATAAGCAGAACTGCCGGGTGCTGCTGCACCCCATTCATAAGTGTCTGTATTAATTTAACATGTGATGCATTCTGACGCAGTACCTTCCAATAAGGGACAGCAAAAAGCATCAGGAAAATAACCTTAACTGTACATCTCCGCTCTTAGCTCCTTCACACGGTCATTTTCAAGATATTCTTCGTAATTGCACAAGCGGTCGATCACGCCTTTTGGTGTCAATTCAATAATACGGTTACACACTGAATCGGCAAAGGCCAGATCATGGGTGGCCATCAGCACAACGCCCGGAAAATCGATCACGCCATTATTAAATGCGGTAATACTTTCGAGATCAAGGTGATTGGTAGGCTCATCGAGAATGATCACATTCGGATTTTGCAGCATCATTCTGCTTAGCATACAACGTACTTTTTCGCCTCCGCTGAGCACCTTGGTTTTTTTAGCAAGTTCATCTCCTGCAAAAAGCATTTTCCCAAAAAATCCACGCAAAAAATCTTCATCCGCATCGGTGACATGTGCCGGTACAAACTGACGCAGCCAGTCCATCAGGTTATAATTACTTTCAAAATATTCCTGATTATTATTCGGCAGGTAAGCTTTGGTGATGGTAGTTCCCCATTCGAAGGTGCCGGCTGTTTGTTTGGCTTCTCCGTTAATAATATTAAAAAAAGTAGTGATAGCGAGTTGGTTTTTACTTACGATCAGCACTTTGTCTGTACGACCGATATCGAAACTGACATCTTCAAACAAAGTTTCGCCTTCCAGGTGAGCTGACAATTTTTCAACCTTCAGAATATCATTTCCCACTTGCCTTTCCGGTTTGAAAATAATACCCGGATAGCGTCTGTTACTGGGTTTGATATCTTCTATCACAAGCTTCTCCAGCGCTTTCTTACGCGAAGTGGCCTGTTTACTTTTACTGGCATTGGCACTAAAGCGTGCAATGAAATCGAGCAGGTCTTTACGCTTCTCTTCCATCTTTTTATTTTTGTCACCTTGCTGACGGGCAGCCAACTGACTACTTTCATACCAGAATGAATAGTTGCCTGTGTAAATGGCAATCTTGCTTTTATCAACATCGGCCACGTGGGTGCACACCGAATCGAGAAAGTGACGGTCGTGACTTACCACAATCGCTGTATTTTCATAATCAGCCAGAAAGTTTTCGAGCCAGCGGATGGTTTCCACATCCAGATCATTGGTAGGCTCATCGAGCAGCAGGACGTCCGGGTTGCCAAACAGCGCCTGTGCCAGCAAAACCCTTACTTTTTGAGTACCGGTGAGGTCGCCCATCAGCTTATGATGCGAATCGTCTAAAATACCCAGGTTAGCCAGTAACTGAGCAGCATCGCTTTCAGAGGTATAGCCACCCATTTCACCAAATTCCGCTTCGAGTTCACCGGCCTTAATACCATCAGCTTCCGTAAAATCTTCCTTCATATAAAGTGCATCTTTCTGCTGCTGTATATCCCACATTTTTTTATTACCGATCAGAACGGTATTCAGCACCGTAAAATCGTTGTAGGCATGCTGATTTTGGTTGAGCATACTCAGGCGCTCATTGGGAGACAGACTCACATTGCCTTTATTGGGTTCAATTTCTCCACTTAGTATCTTTAAAAAAGTACTTTTACCGGCTCCGTTTGCTCCGATAATACCATAGCAGTTGCCTTTGGTAAAATTGATACTAACTTCGTCAAACAGAACCCGTTTACCGTATGAAAGCGAGACATTGTTGGTAGATAACATATAAAAAAATTTGCGTTCGTTGTTTTTTAAAAAGGGCGCAAAGATAATTTTTAATTCTGAATGATGAATGATGAAATTTGGCCGCACAGATGGGGCTAAAAAAAAACTATCCGCCAAGGCGGACAGTTTGTTTGGATAATGAAAAAAAACACTACTAAATTTTCATCGGATTCGAAAAAACATATTTCATAGATTGACTAAGTTGTATATGTTGATTTGAATAGGAAACAAATGTAGAGCAGGTTGTTCTTTTTTTTTGGGCAAATGAGTATATGGTAGATTACTATGAGTAAATGGCAAATTGAATGTTCGAACATATATTTTCACCGGGAGATATTTTCAGGGCCGATTTCGAATTGATTTGTACATTTAGCCTTTTAAATGATAATATGATCGCAGAATTATTAAGCTACACTTCACCCATAAGGCATAGTGACATCGAATATCACGATTATCTACCTACACAACTGGGCAGTCAGGTTAAATTTATAACAGCAGAGAATCAGGATATCGAACATCTGGACCTGATTATACTGGGCTGTGGCGAGATGAGAGGTCAGTTGGCCGGGAGCGCTTACAGTAACGGCCCCGATATAGTACGAGACCAACTCTATAAATTACATGGCTGGCACAACGAACTAAAAATAGGTGATATCGGAAATATTATAGAAGGTGCTACATTAAACGATACCCGGGCGGCCCTGAAAACCTTGCTGACTGAGCTCAATCTGATGAATAAAAAAGTATTGCTGATCGGAGGCTCACATGACCTGACCATTCAGCAGTATGAGGCATTTAAGTCGCAGGAAAAAGTGATTGACTTTACCGTGATCGATATGCTGGCAGATCTGAACGACAAACCCGGGATGCGTTATGATAATTACCTGACCGAAGCGTTGACCTCCTCGCCCAATTTTGTTCGCAATTTTAACCTGATAGGCTTTCAGAGTTATTATGTGAATCCGAATGTGATCGAAACCTTCGACAAACTCAGGTTCGACTGCATACGTTTAGGAAAAGCCCGGGAAGATATCGAACAGCTTGAACCCATGCTGCGCAGTTCACATGTTGGCAGCATTGATATCAACTGTGTGAAATACAGCGATGCCCCTGCCAACAAACTGGCTTCACCCAATGGATTTTTCGGCGATGAAATATGCAAGATCACACGGTTTGCCGGCATGAGTGAGTCGATGGCCTCTTTTGGAATATATGGTTATCAGCCCGAACACGATCAGCATCATATTACAGCCAAACTCATTTCGCAAATGATCTGGTACTACATAGATGGTCTGTACATCCAAAAAGACGAATCGCCACTGAGTGATAAAAACCAGTTTCTGGAGTACCATATTACATTTACAGATAATGACACCGTATTTTATAAAAGTAAGAAAACGAACCGGTGGTGGATGAAGGTTAACAACGATCATGTAATACCCTGCGCTTACCAGGACTACATTACAGCCTGCAACAACGAAATACCGGAACGGTGGCTGCGTGAAATGGAACGCAGTATATAAGCGTTTTGCGCAAACACAGTATATTTGCAAAAATCAAAAAAAACGGCGTAATGCGAAATTATCTGATGATCTTCTTTATTTGTTTTTCAATATGCAGCCTGCATTCGTGCGCTTCATCCAAAAAAAGCAGCCAAAGCACTACCGCAGAAGAAAAGAAAAAAGAAAAAGAAGCAAAACAAGCCAGGGAAACTGAACTGCAGCAAAGAGGCCCCGTGCAGCCAAGCACGCAAAAACCTGCAGAACCTGATACAAAAACGAAAACAATACCGATACCACTTGAAAATAAATAATAACAATGGGTAAAAAAAATCAACTTAAAAATCAGCCTCAGGCTGCGGTTACTTCAAAGCCAAAACCAGCCATAAACCTTACAGAAGCAAAGGCAACATCCGGACCATCGTCGAAATATACCGGCTGGATCTTTGCCGCGGCGATCTTTGTGGTTGCGTTTGTCATAAACAGCAATACGTTCAGGAATAATTTTGTACTGGATGATCACGGTATCATTAAAAATAATAAAATCACCAAAGCACC
Organism: Chitinophagaceae bacterium; assembly: GCA_020853515.1. Lineage (GTDB taxonomy): Bacteria > Bacteroidota > Bacteroidia > Chitinophagales > Chitinophagaceae > OLB11. Next base: position 10,809 of record JADYYU010000055.1, read on the forward strand.
TGTAAGCTGGGAAAATACAAAAACCATTTTTTCAACTCCTCTCCGTAAAGGGGATTTTTCTGATCTTGAAAATTCATTGTACCGCCCTTTTACCAAATTTTTGTTTAATATCGAATGGAATCTCTTTAATGGCGATCCGCATAAATTTCACGTCGTGAACGTAATGCTGTACGGACTTATCGGGATATTTATCTTCTTTATCTTTTACGACATCCTGAAAAAGAAGTGGGTCATTCCCTTTTTTATCGCCCTGCTTTTTATTGTACATCCCATACATACCGAGGTGGTGGCCAATATTAAAAGTGGTGATGAAGTACTGAGTTTGCTCGGCAGTGTGATAGCCATCCGATGCATACAATTGTATTTTAGCCAACACAAAACCTGGTATCTCCCAGCCGGTATTCTGGCTTTTCTGATGGGTTCATTTTCGAAAGAATCAACGGTGGTCATGATCGGCGTCATCCCTATTTTTATTTATTATTTTACGCAGGCAGAATTAAAAAAGAATGTCATCATTTCAGGTCTGTTTGCAGTATGCTCAGGTTTCTTTTTATTTTGCCGTCATCTGGCTCTAGGTGGCTACCCTGCCCCTTCGCCCTTAAGCGCACTTGATAACTACATGGTGCTGAGTAATGACAATATACCCATCCGCACAGGATCAGCCATCAATACCCTTGGACTCTATCTGAAAACATTTTTTGTGCCGCATCCATTGTCCTGCGACTATTCCTACTCATCACTCGAACCCATCAAAAGCCTGGCAGATCCTACCTTTCTGTTGTCGTTTTTGATTTTTAGTGCTTTGTTCGTATTTGCGATCTGGAAACTCAAAGAGAAAAATCTGATCGGATTCGGATTACTGTGGTTTTTTATTACGGTATCCATTACGAGCAACGTATTTTTTCTGATCGGTACCTCATTCGGTGAGCGTTTGTTTTTTGTGCCTTCATTAGGTTTATGCATCGCCACGGTGTTTTTGCTTTCCCGCTTTTTTTACAAAAATGAAAATGCTGCTGAAGACGGAAATTTCGTCAGTTCGTTTTCTGCATCGCCGCTTTTATTTTCTGTATTGCTGATCGTATCTGTTTTTTACAGTATCAAAACTTATTCGAGAAACATAGACTGGAAGACTGACTTTGCCTTGTTTTCGCGCGATATTGAGTATTATCCGAACTCAACCCATCTGTTGTTTTATTTAGGCAATCATCTGTCTAGTAATGAATATGCCGAAGACAAAACTCCTGAACAAAAGAAGCAGGCTTCGCTGGAAGCTATTGCCAAACTGACCAAATCAATGAGTATTTACCCGGCATTGCCCAGCGATGGTTATAATCAGTTAGGCAAAGCCTATTTCAATATTGCTAAATATGACAGTGCACAAAAGTATTATATGAAAGCCTTTTCAGAAGATAGCACCAATGCCATCTTTATTAATAACCTGGGCACTATTTATTATAACACCTCCGACCAGTTTACCAATAAAGGAAATGCCTATATGCAGGCAGGACGACCCGACAGTGCGAACTATTTTTATCTGATGGGCAAGGAAAGATTATTGCAGGCTCAACCATACTTTTTAATGGCTCACAAACGCGATACCACAGAGGCCGATTTCATGAATAATATTGGTTGTATTTATGGTGCTACGCAAAGGCCCGACAGTGCTATTTACTGGTTTGAGAAAGCACATATCGCTGATGATCTGGATATCACGTCGCTCAACTTTTTAGAGATTACTTACCGGGCAGTTGGCAATGTGCAAAAAGCAAATTACTATAAAAATCTGCTGGTAGAAACCAAGGCGAGAAGAATTGCTGAAAGAAGTTAGCCGTATTGACAATAGTCGCTTTAACGCATCTGCTAACTTTTAAATAAAAAATAACGCGATTGTTTACGCTTCACGAATTTCCGCACTTTCCCCGATCACCGTATCCTGATACTTCAGTGAAGGAGAAGAAATAAATGGCCCTAATTGCAGACTTTCCCATTTCTGATCGATGACCTCAATGGTTCCCTTACTTGAAACGATGGCATTAGGCCAGTCGCGCAGAAAATTATCATGCTGCCGGGTTTTACGAGTGCCGTCTACATAAATTGTTGAGAACGCCTTATTGGCATCATTATATTTTGTAAACACTGAGGAGTCTCTTTTAGGATCAAAATTATTGCATACCCGCCAAAGACAGCTTGATATATCAGCTACGTCAGAACTGGCGTCTACAATCAGTACCATTTTGACGCCCTGTATCAAACCGCTCTCCTGCAGTTCAACACAAAACTTTTTGATGTGATTTGGCTTTGATTTACGAACACTTAGTATGATACACTGTATGTCTTTTGCCGGTAAAGAATCGTTCACACCACAAATCTCGCTGAAAGTTGATTTCAGTTTATTTTCATCCAGGCTAAACCTTTCGTTATAAGTTTCTACAGAGATCTCCTCTTCGTGTTTTACCGTACCATCAATACACATTTTACCTCCAAAGCCCATCTTGCTGCAGCTATGATCAAGCACATCCATTGGCCCCTGACTAAAATAAATATCGGTAGACGGATTCAGATTTTTGAAAACATGTTTTGCCACCTGTTCATAATTATTCAGGTCCGCCTTTTCATCTACGATGGCCAGTATTTTATTAAACATCATCTGGCCCGCACCCCACATGGCATTCATTACTTTTTGGGCTTGCCCGCCAAATGATTTTTCAATTTTTGCCAGCACCAGATTATGAAATACCCCTTCTACAGGCATATTCATATCCATTATTTCCGGTACCATGGTCATTTTGATCGGCGCCAGAAATATTCTCTCGGTTGCCTTCCCGATCCAGGCATCTTCCTGTGGTGGTATCCCCACGATCGTTGAAGGATAAACCGCATTTTTACGATGGGTAATGCAGGTGACATGAAAAACAGGATAGAGGTCGGGCAGTGAATAAAAGCCTGTATGATCGCCAAAAGGTCCTTCAATACGCAAGTCTTCATGGACATCTATATAACCTTCAATCACAAAATCTGCGTCAGCAGGCACTTCCAACTCAGGCTGAGTGATACAACGTACCAGTTCAACCTTCTTTTTGCGTAAAAAACCAGCCAGCATATACTCGTCTACATTTTCAGGCAAAGGAGCAGTAGCGGCGTACGTGTACACCGGATCACCACCCAGCGTGACGGCCACCGGCATGCGCTTACCCAACTTTTTATATTCATTAAAATGCTTTGCACTCACTTTATGCTTGTGCCAATGCATACCCGTTGTTTTTTCATCATAGATCTGCATGCGGTACATACCCACATTGCGGATGCCATTGTGCGGATCTTTGGTATGTATAACAGGTAAGGTAATAAACTTTCCGCCATCAAAAGGCCAGCAAAACATCACCGGCAACTTATTCAGGTCAGGATTCAGATCGATCACCTGCTGACAATCTCCCTTGCCGCTTTTTACCTTTGGCATCCAACTGGCAAACTGCGATAATTTTGGCAGCATGGCCAGCTTATCCAGAATATTCTCTTTAGGCTTGGTCAGCATTTTAAACAATGCTTCAATTTCCCTCATAATATCGTCCAGATGGGCTACACCCAAGGCCAGACACATTCTCTTTTCACTACCCATAGTATTGATCAGCAGTGGAAATTCAGTGCCGGTATTTTCAAATAACAACGCCTTATTATGATGCGATTTAGAGACCCGGTCTACCACTTCTGTAATTTCCAGATGCGGATCTACAAACTCTTTAATGCGTACAAGTTCATTGTTTTGTTCAAGGATATCGATAAAGGATTGCAGATTTTTATAAGCCATGCAGCAAAAGTACAACCCAAATAGAATACACCATTTAACGAATATTGATGCTGTATAAATATACCCGTTGGGTTATAAAATTGGGAATCTAAGCGAAATTGCCCTACAAAGGGTATATTTTTTTGATAAAATTGTATAATTTTGAAAGCAGAAAACAATGCCATACTATTCAGAAAGTAATTATGATTAAAAATAAGGACAATAATTTAGCCGAATTTGTCAAAAACAGAAGAAAATCAATTCAGTTGACACAAATCGAACTGGCTGAAAAGGCAGGGGTCGGATTGCGGTTTATCAGAGATCTGGAGCAGGGCAAACTAAGTATGCGTACGGATAAAATAAATGATGTATTAC
>JADYYU010000056.1 GCA_020853515.1 Chitinophagaceae bacterium
AGTTATTATTTAACAATAACATGTAAGAATTTGTATATCAACGTTTCATACGTGAAATATTAGACATATATAATTCATTTTAATGGCTATTTTTAAAGCTTGTTCTAACAACATTCGCATACAGACAGACTATCATCTTCCTTTGAGTGCCGGTCATTAAAGAAGTCTGAACGCTCGTAAGTTGTTATGAAAATAGGTATGAAGAATGAAAATAAACAGGTGAATAAGTCTATGCCGATAAATGCTGTATCAGCGCCTCAGGGAGAGTCATTATGCTTCTTACGTTATAGTCAAAGGCCAGCATACCTGTTTTGGCATAAGCGATGTCAATCGTCCGGTCAGCCCGATTTGTACTGAGCTTATAAAAAAGGTCAAAAGAAATACTGCTCATATTTTCTACAGAAATCTCCACTACCATTTCATCTCCATGAAAAGCCTCTGCCCTGTATTGAACAGCACTGTCTGCCATAATCAGTCCGCAGCCTGCCGCATTCATTTCAGTATAACCCCATTGTTTCAGCATTTGCAATCTGGCTTCATGCAGGATCGACAAAATACGGTCGTTCCCCACATGTCCGCCATAATTTATGTCGCAAATACGCGTAAGGATCGTGGTCTTAAAAACCGGAGCAGCAGAAAATTTAATTTTTATCCTCATGGTTGAGCAACATTAATATTGTTTCAAAAAAGTTGCAAATTGTTCAAAAGCTCTTTTCCGGTGACTAATGGTGTTTTTAGCAGCGGCATCCATCTCTGCGAAAGTACGATCAAAACCGTCGGGAACAAAAATCGGATCATACCCAAAACCGTCCTGGCCCGCGATCTCCAATGCGATTCTACCTTTACAAGTGCCTGCAAACTGCCATTCTCCTTGCGGTGTCGCTAATGTAATGACCGTTTTGAAGAAAGCGCGACGATTTTCAACACCTTTCATTTTAGATAATACCAATTCAATATTCCTTTTTGAGCTGGCAGGCTCACCCGCGTAACGAGCAGAAAAAACCCCGGGATCACCGTTTAAGGATTCAATAAAAAGCCCTGTATCTTCGGCGAAACAGTTTTTATTGCAATAAAAAAAAACCGTATTGGCCTTGGTAGCCGAATTTGCCTCAAGTGTATCAAATGGTTCAGGGATTTCGCTTAAGTAGTTGACTTGTTTAAGCGTTAAAAAAGCAAAGCCCTCCCCCATGATCTGGGCAACTTCCTGTATTTTATGTTCGTTATTGGTGCAAAAAATAAGTTCCATCAATTGATATTAAAAAGTGGTTTAATACAATTATTCCAAAGCAGTAATCTTTTATCTTTATCAGCATTTAATACGGTTAGGGTGTCGCTCAGCACAATTTTGATTTCATTCATCACAAAAGGTTTGTAAACAGATTTCTGGGGTTTAAAAAATTCCGAATCCAGTTGCAGGCCAAACAGCAAAAGAACTTCGGGATGAAAAGCTGCGATCAGCGGAAAAATTTTGCCTGGTTTGCTGACTGATTGTATGATGAAATCATTATCATTTAATTTGCCGGCAGCCAGAATCTTTTTTAAGAAAGCTTCATTTTCTACATTCCATTCACTGTCTTGAACTAATACCAGTACTTTTTGCCCTGAATGCAGGACTTCTACCCCTATTTCGGCATCAGCGGCATGATCTTCGTACAAGGTTTCAGAATATAATGGAATTAATTCAAGGTGATTCATATAGCAAATATGGAATATTTTTTGTTTTTTTGCAAAGTAACGTTGTTACATTAAAATTACAAGTATGAATATTCTCACATCTAAAGTTGAAGCAAGCAGGGCAAGTGAAGTGGACGCATCCAATATCCAATTTGGTAAAAGCTATTCAGACCACATGCTGGTAGCCGATTACATAGACGGTGAGTGGCAGACACCACAGATCATTCCTTATGGCAATATCAGTCTAAGTCCTGCTACTACCTTTATTCATTATGGTCAATCGATCTTTGAAGGGGTAAAAGCCTATCGGAATATTCATGGTGAAGTAGCTATTTTCAGACCAAAAGATAATAACAAACGTTTTAATATTTCTGCCGAAAGGCTTGCTATGCCTCACGTACCTGAAGAGATTTTTGTACAGGGCATGAAAGAACTGATCGCGCTGGATAGTGACTGGGTACCTGAAGCGGAAGGTTGTTCATTGTATATCAGACCCTTTATGTTTGCTATCGATGAATTTATAGGTGTGAAGCCTGCAGAAAAATTCCGCTTTATGATTATTACCTCACCGGCAGGACAATATTATAATAAACCAACTAAAATCTATGTGCAGGACAAATACGTTCGGGCATTTCCGGGTGGAATTGGTTTTACCAAAGCTGCAGGTAATTACGCAGCCTGCATGTTACCTATGCTTGAAGTGAAAGCACTCGGGTACGATCAAAATCTCTGGACTGATGGAATTGAACACAAGTACATTCATGAAATCGGCACCATGAATGTCTTTTTTGTACTTGATAATAAAGTGGTGACGCCTGATTTAAGCGGTGGTACTATTTTAGCCGGCGTAACCCGCGACAGCGTGATCAAACTGCTTAAAGACAAAGGGATCACTGTAGAAGAGCGGCCCGTAACGATTGACGAAATCAGGGAATATTATTACAAAGGAGAATTAAAAGAAGCTTTCGGAACCGGCACTGCGGCAGTGATTGCACCGATCGCAGAATTTTACTACGACGGACAGACTATGGAACTACCACCTGTCAGCGAATGGGAAATTTCAAACTGGGTTTCAAAACAAATCGCAGACATACGGTATGGAAGAGTGGATGATAAATATCACTGGATGATGAAGGTAAGTTAGTCTGCGATGATACGGAGCCATGCCGGTGATTGATTTGAACAAGATAAAATAAGAAGCTAAAAAAGAGTTTGCACACATGATGAAAATTGGGTTGATCGGGTCGGCGGCATTTTACAACACATATCAACAGGAATTATCAAAACATCAGGAAGTAACGATCTTAGAGTCTTGCAGTACTGCTGACGCCCTTGCTGACCTACCGGTTTTTAATCAGATTATCAGTCACGGTCATTATTTATTTTTCGAAGAAATTGATCATGACACCTATCCACTTGCGATTGCCGGTTTAAAAAACGGCAAACATCTTGTGATCGAAAACGCAGCGATTTCTGCCGCAGAAATGCACGAGCTCTATCAGATTTCCATTGAAGGAAATCTCAAGTGCCTGATCATACCACCTCCTGAGCAATACCATATTTTTGACCCCTTAAAAAATAAATTCAACAACCCATACCTGGTTGAATTATCGCTGGGCTGGCCCCAAAGTGAACCGTATCATCTTACAGATCATCTTGCGCAAACCCTTAACCTCTGTATTCAGTTTCTGCGATCCATTTTCAAAAGTGAAATCAGACAAATCAATGTTAAACAGATCGTTCTATTTTCTGGTAAAACCGATCTGATTGTGGTTCAGCTCGATTTTTCAAGCGGAAGCATGGTTCAAATTAAGTTAAGTACCATAGACAGGGAGCCCGATCATCGTTTAAAAGTGTATCAGAAATCGGCCGTCATTGATATCACCATCAACCAACAATTTGCAGTCATAACAGAAATCAGAGACGATCAATTGCAAACTAACCGCATAAATTTACCGACCGGCAATATCATTGAAAAAAAAGTAGCGCATTTGCTGAACTTTGTCAATGACCACCAAAACTCAGGTAGTTCCGCACTTGAAAACTATTTGACCCTGGAATTAAGTGCTAAAATTTTAAAAAAAATGAATTCTTTGTATGACTAACACAATAAATATACCGCATCTTACGTTTTATATCTCCTTATTATGAAAACAACATTACCTGTACTGCTTTTATGCAGCCTGTTTGCTATAAGCGGATGCAATATTGTCAACCCGAAAGAAGAAATTCCGACCTATATTCAGATAGATAGTGTTCAATTAATTTCGGATGCTCCTGCAACCCACGGATCTGTTTCACAAAAAATAACCGACGTTTGGGTATATTATAATTTACAGTTACTCGGTGCCTATGAACTTCCGGCACGAGTACCCGTGCTGGCTGCAGGCAAAGGACAATTACAGGTAATTGCAGGTATATGGGATAACGGATTGAGCGGTACTAGGGCTAAGTACCCATTTATGACGGTCGATACTTTTTCGTTTGACAGCAAGCCTGCCGAAACCGTCTTTCACACGCCACAATTTAAATACCGGACCAACAACACGCCGCCCATTACTTACTTTGTGGAAGGTTTTGAACAAGGCAACAGCTTTACTAAACGAAATGGAGACACTACTTTTACAAAAACCAATAACCCGGCTGAAGTATATGAAGAAAGCTGGGCCTCCAAAGTTGAGCTGCATGATACAGTTAACACCTTTGAAAGTATAACTACACAGGATTTTCTGCTTCCGCCGAACAAAGAATGTTACATGGAATTAAACTACAAAAGTGATATTCCGTTTATGGTGCGCGTCGAAATGCTATACCAAAGTACCTACCTGACTTCCGATGTGATCGGATTGAATTCCAAAGATGGCTGGACCAAAGTTTATATCAACCTGAAAGGATTTGCATCTACTTATCAGAATGCCAAATTTAAAATCATCCTGAAAGGCGAATTGCCAGACGGCAGCAGCAGTTCTAAAACGATCATTGACAACTTTAAAATATTGTATTATAATTAATGCGAAAGGAAGTCAGAAACGGAATCATATTGTATGCGGTGGCCGATCTTGCTGCGGCCGTGCTGGCATGGGTATTATTTCTTTTCTACCGCAAAAATTCGCTGTCCCCCTTATCTTTTGATTCTTTTTTTTACAACATTTCAACGAAAGATATTGTCAATTCACTGCTGCTTATTCCCTGTTTTTGGCTGATCATGCATTTGTTTTCAGGCGATTACTTCAATCCGTACCGCAAATCGCGTATCATTGAGGTGTACCGCACATTGATCATTGCCATCATAGGATCGATCGTGTTGTATTTTATCATTTTTCTTGACGATGAGCCCATTAACTTTGCCTATTCCTACCGTTCCTTCTTTGTCTACCTTATCATACAATTCACCTGTACCTCGGCAGGCCGCTTTTTTGTACTCAATTACATTAAAAAGCAAATCAACATTGGTAAATTTGGTTATAATACACTGATCATTGGTGGCAACAAACAGGCGATCAATATTTATAAAGACATTGTGACCAATCAGGTAAAGCTCGGCAATAATTTTAAAGGCTTTGTGTACGCCGACGATACCGGCAACAACGGCATGAGCGACTATCTGCCAAAGCTGGGGAGTATCAGCGAACTTGAGAAAATTATTGACGAGCATCATATAGAAGAGATCATCATTGCCATTGATACTTCTGAACATAACAGACTGCAGTATATTCTGGCGCAACTTTCGCACCGGAAAGTCATCATCAAAATTACTCCCGACCTGTACGATATCATATCAGGTTCTGTAAAAACGAGCAATGTATTTGGAGCCGTGCTGATTGAAATTTATCCTGAACTGATGCCGGATTGGCAACGGGTACTTAAACGCACCCTTGATATCATTATTTCAGTGGTGGTTTTAGTTGTTTTAAGTCCTTTGTATTTGTTTGCTGCTTTAAAGGTCAAAATGTCTTCTGCGGGTGCTATTTTTTACAAACAAACCAGAATAGGTATTTACGGAAAATCGTTCTGGATCTACAAATTCAGAAGTATGGTGCTGAACGCTGAAGATAACGGCCCCGCTCTTTCAAGTGAAAACGACCCGCGCATTACTAAATGGGGGCGCGTTATGCGCAAATGGCGAATCGACGAGCTGCCTCAATTTTATAACATTTTAAAAGGCGAAATGTCGCTGGTAGGGCCACGGCCGGAAAGGAAATATTATATCGATATTATTTCGCAAACCTACCCTCACTACAAGTATCTGCATAAAGTAAAACCCGGTCTTTCGTCATGGGGCATGGTAAAATATGGATATGCCGAAAATATAGACGAAATGATCGAAAGGATGCGCTATGACTTGCTTTATATAAAAAATTGTTCCCTCGTTCTTGATTTCAAAATTATGATTTATACAATTTTGGTTATCTTGCAGGGCAGAGGCAAATAGTTTTTTATGTATAGAATCTTTTTATTGTGTTTAATTTTTCATTCCGCTACTGCTTTTTCGCAAGGCAACTATTTTCAGCAACAAACCGATTATACGATCGATGTGAAGCTGAATGACAACAGTCATATTTTGCATGCTTATGAAAAAATAAATTATACTAATCACTCGCCTGATACATTAAAATTCCTCTTCTTTCATTTATGGCCGAATGCTTACCGCAACGACCGCACTGCCTTCAGCGACCATATGGTTGAAAACAAGCAAACGGGCTTTTATTTCAGCAAGGCTGATCAGCGGGGCTTTATAGATAGTTTAAAATTTAAAGTAAATAATGAGGAAGTGAATATCAGTGAATACAATAACAATCCTGATATTGTGTTGCTTGAATTACTGAAACCTTTGTTACCTAACGAAACAGTTGAAATCACCACCCCATTCAGAGTCGTTATACCGGAAGTTTTTTCACGCATGGGCCATCATGAGCAGGCCTATCAGATTTCACAATGGTATCCCAAACCGGCCGTGTATGATCAATACGGATGGCATCCGATGCCCTACCTTGACCAGGGCGAATTTTATAGTGAGTTTGGTAGTTATACTGTAAATATTACTTTACCGGCTAACTATGTAACCGCTGCTACCGGAGACTTACAAACCGATTCGGAAAAAAAGTGGATCGAAAGCCGTATTTTAAAAAATGACACGACACTCTTAATAAAACTGGCTGAGAATCCAGCATCCGACGCCCGATATAAAACCATCACGTACAAACAAAACAATGTACACGATTTTGCGTGGTTTGCCAATAAGCAATTTGTAATTGAAAAAGCGACCGATATTTCAGAAAGCAACAAGCAAACAGCCTGCTACAGTTTTTTTACCCCGAAAGACCGCAAATTTTATGACAGCAGCAGTTTTGTGACTGCAAAAACTATCCACTACCTCTCTGCCCATGTGGGCGAATACCCATATCAGCAAGCTTCTGTAGTGGCCGGTTTTCTGCTGGC
>JADYYU010000057.1 GCA_020853515.1 Chitinophagaceae bacterium
CCGACTGTATATTGTCCGATGGTTTCAACTTCAGTAATTTATCTTTCAGTTCCAGGATCAGTCTTTTGGCCGATTTTGGACCGATCCCCTTTATTCTACCCAGCAGGAGTTCATTTTCGGTGACAATTGCATGACGGATCTCATCGGGTTTCATACTTGATAGCATCATACGCGCTGTAGAGGCCCCCACTCCGCTTACAGAAAGCAAATGAATAAAAAGGGTTCTTTCATCATCATCAAAAAAACCAAACAGCGTATGCGCGTCCTCTTTCACCTGCAAATAGGTCAATAGACGACCTTGCTGCAAGTCCTGAATCTGCGAATAAGTATGTAAGCTGATGTACACTTCATATCCCACTCCATTCACATCAAGCCACACGTAGGCAGGGGTCTTCACAATATATTTGCCGGTCAGAAATGCGTACATAATAGGGATTACAAATATAGTAATTTATGTGAGAACTGTAAAAAGATTAAAAATTTAGGAAAGAGTTAGCAATTGAGCGATTCCGGGACTGCATCAGCGTCTGGCATAATACCGGTCTGACCCGGTAATTTTAAGTTTGCAATTAGAGTTTTGCGGAATGAAATAAAAGCTTTTAACCATAAAAAGCAACATTTACTAATTATTAAAGTACATTGCTAGCATTTTTTCACATGATCAAATGGATGCTTCAGGTTGTATTGGTGATCGGACTGGTATTTTGCCTGTTTATCGGACTGATCCACTATTTATTTTCGATTAAAAAATTTCCGGTTTCCGGCCTGCCTCAGCAGCAATACTGGATACATAAAGGATTGTTTAATAACAAAACCGTGTTTGAAAATACAATTCCTGCGTTTGACAGCGCTTACAGGCAGCACCTGAGTGGAGTAGAGATGGATGTCTTTTACATCGACTCCATCAATGATTTTATCATCACCCACGACCTGCCCAACAGGTATCAGTTAGCTCCCCTGAGGCTTTCTGAAGTCTTTTTAAAATACGATACGGCCTTTTCGTACTGGCTCGATCTAAAAAACCTGAACGACGTTAATAAAGAACGGATCACATTAAAATTCAAAAGTTTAATGACACCTTCACTGTCAGCAAAGGTTTTTATTGAATCAGCAAATGCAGCAGCGCTGGGCTATCTGGCTGCGCAAAAACTAAATACATTATACTGGATACAGTACAACCGTACTAATTTCATCAGGAAATGGTTCAAGCTAACCCTTATCAAATGGCAGTTTATTCAATACCGCTATTGTGGAGCGACCATTGCTGCCTCAATGACTGATGAGCCTTTTTTTGAGACTTTTAAGGAGGTTCCCAAATTTATATTTCATATTTACACACCGGAATTATATCGTACGGTACAGAAGCAACAAAACACTGCGGTATATTTGATGGATTATTTGCCCGCTCAATAAAATGATACAGACCGGAATTTTTCTGAAAAAATATTTGCTGTACAGGTTTCTGATCATATTGGTTATCCTTCAGGTTTCACGTATTATTTTTTATGCTGTAAACAGGGATATGTTTTTGTCAGAGCCGGCACAGATCGGAGCTACCTTTATCAAATCTATCCTTTTTGATGTCTTAAGCAACCTTCTTTATTTTACACCTTATCTGTTGCTGCTGTTGCTGTTTACGCTGTTGTTTAAACAAACCAGGAAAGCACCACTGCTGTTGCTCAATGTTTATTATTCAGTCCTCTTCTGGTTTGTGAGTATCTTAAGTCTGGCTGATATTTTTTATTATAAATTCAACCTCCGGCGGATCAATCTTGAGGTACTGACCTTAATGAGAGATTCTAAAGCCTCTATCGTTCATTTCGCAGCAGGGCATCCTGAAGCCATCGTGCTGTTGATCATGTTGATGTTACTCTATTATCTGAGTATCAAAAAGACAAGTTTACCGCCAGGCTTTTCACATAATATATCTTTCAAAAATGTAATACTGGCCGGCCTTGCTTTCTGTGCGTTGATTCTGTTCATCTTTCTAAAATTTGCAAAATACTTTTCGCCCTTGTCTTCTTCACTGATTGTAGCACCGGGCTATACCGGTTTATACACTAACAGTCCTCAGGTATTTATCTACTCATTCAGGTCGGGCTGGACGTATGTAAAACCACTTCAATATTTTACGGATGAAGAGGCAGACCAAAGGGTTCCGGTTTTTTATGCCGGAAGACAAAGCATCGCGGGCCAGCGAAATGTGATCGTATTTATCCTTGAAAGTTTTTCGTATAGCTACCTGGATGCCGATAATCCTGAAAAACCAGCAACACCATTTTTCGATTCACTGATCCGGCACAGTATCTTCTTTACCAATGCGTACGCCAATAATACCACTTCAGCAAACGGACTTTGCAGTATTTTGACAGGACTACCTTCTCTCACCAATCAACCATTTTTCAGTTCACCCTACGCGGGCAATCCAATCGATGCAGCAGGAATTGCACTCAGTAAAAAAGGATATGAAACCAGCTTTTTTCTGGGGGCCAACGAAGATCATTTTGGTTTTAAAAAAGGCACCAAGCTGCTGGGCATCGAACATTATTATAATGGCGAAACATTTCCGGCGGCTCAGCAGGATGGCACCTGGGGTGTGTTTGACGGCCCTTTTCTGCAGTACTTTGCGCAAACATCATCTCAGATCAGCGAACCCTTCTTCAGTGTTTTTTTTACCATATCAACGCATTATCCGTTTAAAATTCCGGATTCATTGGAGCAGCAATTTAGCGGCAAACATCATTACGATAATGAGCGGGCTGTTTCGTATGTCGACAACGCATTTAGTTTGTTTTTTGAAAAAGTAAAAAATACAGACTGGTTTAAAAACACTGTTTTTATCTTCACGGGCGATCACGTTTCAAAAGAAAATAAAAGAGAAAGGCAGCATTTTAATTTCAACTCTTATTTTCATATTCCCCTGTTTATTTTTGATCCTCAAAACACGGAAGGACGCACCGTCAGTCATCTGGTTCAACACACAGATATTCCTGCTACTATCGCCGATATTACTGGTCTTGAAGATACGATCCTGTGTTTTGGCCGTTCAATGTTCGACTGTGTCGGCAACCGTTATACCGTCAACAGATATTCAGAAAATATCGTGCAAATGATCGATACTGCCATGCTGATCCAGTACGATATTCAGGCTGATCGGTTACTGGATATTTATAAAATTGGCCGGAATGATGAGCTCGAAAAAGAAACCGACAGCATCCAGTTATCAAGGGCGAACAAGGAGAAAATCCCTTTGCTAAAAGCATATATGCAACAGTACTTCAACCGCTTGTACTATAACCGGCTTTTCAAAAAAAAATAAATCCTTCCTAACTTCAAATCTGATATCATTGTACATGAAAAAATGCAGTCCCGGAACATTCCTGTATATTATATTTTCTGCCTGCACAGTGGCATGGGTTCTTTACCGGTCAGTGGTACTAAGCATCACCAACGATGAAGCCTTTTCATTTTACAATGTGGCCACCCGTCATTTTAAAATGATGTGTGGCACAGCCAACACACATTGGTTGAATTCAGTATTTGTATTGATTGAAACCTCGTTTATCGGTTCAAAGGAATGGATGATCCGGCTACATTCAGTTGCAGCCTGTCTCATTTTTGCTTATGCATTACACCGGCTGACGTCCTTTTTTATAAAAAATTCATGGCAGTTACTCATTCCGCTTTCCATGCTGCTCATGAATACGTATCTCCTCGATTTTTTTTCATTGGCCCGGGGGTATGGCCTGAGTCTGGCATTTGAAATGTTGGCTTTCAACGCCATTGCACGAAAAGATGACAGCGTTAAAAAAAACCTGCAGGTCTATCTTTATTTTGCGTTTGCGACAGCCGCTTGCTATACCTGTATATTTATAATGTTCGCCTACTTTTTGTATGATGTGAGTATCCATTTCAAACAGCTTCGCTTCAGATTGCTGACTTCAAAAAAATTTCACATGACGCTGATTCCTTTCTATCTCATCACCTTAATAGCTGTTCCCAATATTCTATTTATTAAGCATTCCGGAGATCTGGAAGAAGGACAAAGTAACGGCTTACTCGCTGATACATTTGGTGTATTTTTCGAACGAAGTTATTCAGTCAGCAATTCCAATATAAGTGTACTGATGGCGGCAGTACTATTTGCGGGGATAGTTGCATTTTACCTTGCTTACTCAGCCGCACTGCATGCCCGCATCAAAGTCCTTTTCAACATTTTCTTTATCAATGTACTGCTGATCGAGTTTGCTTATTTCTTTTTGAAGATCCCTTATGTATTTGGCCGGACAGCCCTGTATATCGATAGCCTGTTCCTCATCATCATCGCGTTCATGATTCTATTTATCCTCCATAAAATGAGTGGCCGGTGGACCATTGTCTGCAGTGTATTATTCGTGATTGCCGCTACAGGTAATTTATTCTTTAATAAGAACCTGTATACAACGTCTGAATGGTGGAAAACACAAGGTATCGAGAACGTGCCCCGTGATCTGAAAAAAATGGAAGGCGCACAAATGATCGGAAAAAAACTGGCGGTGCATCTCGCGCAACTTGGCAGCTACACTAATTATTATCAGTATTTATATCCCTCTGCACTAAATGATACCGTGTATTCATTTTGCGAAAACAAATCCGGCATTTACGATGCCGTAACCCTGCAAAATCTGTTGCTGCAGGATTATGTGCTGATGCTGCAACCCTACGGGCAGTATATCGATCAAAGAAACTATACAGTACTTAAACATTACAAAGAGATGCGCAGTGACCTGTTAAAAATTATCAAGTAGCGACACAATAATAAGCGCTAATTCATCAGGTAATAGGTATCGTAGTTGGTGATGGCTTGTCCATCGGCATCATAGCCGGTTACAGGATTTGTAAAAGATAAACGGCCACTTTTGCTTTTATAAATTTTAAATGTGTGGCTTGCATACCTGCTGTTGCCGCAATATAACTTCATCGTATTGTTGTTCATATCATACTCGAGTTCAAACTCCTGTACTTTATTGTAAATATCATTGTAATTAAACCAATACAGATAGCCGTTGTTTGTAATTTCCATTTTATAATTGCTGGATGCGTACCCGTTCAGTTTCCAGATACCGGTAAGGGCTGATTGTGGAATTGGTTCCTGTTTGCTGCAGGATGCGAATAAAAAGATGGCTGCGAAAAGTAAATTAATAAATTTCATGATGTTTTAATTTTGTTCTTTGACTCAAAAACAGATGAAAGGTTTAATGAACACATCATTCTTTTTGAAGCAAAGTGATCACGCCATGTGCATACTACGTACGAACGCTATTTCTTGTCAATAAACAAAAATTTGATCGCTATGACGATCATCAGTACGGCAAAGATCTTTTTCAGAATGAGAGGCGATACACTGACGGCAAACTTACTACCGAAATACCCACCCACCACAAAACCGATACATAAGATCAGTGCAATTTTCCATTCAACCATGCCCTTTTGCCAATAGGTATAGGCAGCTACAAAACTTACCGGCAGAGACAACATGGCGAGTGTAGTTCCCTGAGCGGTTTGCTGACTCAGTCCGCATACCATTACCAGTAAAGGTACGATCACAATGCCGCCGCCAATACCCACCAAACCACTTAACGCACCGGCTGCCAAGCCAATAAAAATAAGCCCTCCGATAGTTGTTGCATTCATAATTTACAGTTTATTTAACACAATAAAAGTAGGCCAAATTACGTTTAAGTTATGTGTTAATTACTTTTTTTTCTAAAACTTGTTTTATTCAACTATAAATATATCTTTGTAGCTCTTATTTTACATTAAAAAACTAAAAATTTAAATTTTTAAAATCACAATTTATGGCAGACGTAAAAACAGCTGTTCCGAGTACAGCAAATTCAAATCAAAAAGGGTCAAACTCAATGATGCTTAACTTAATCATTGTGGTGGTTTGCGTTGTAATAGCGCATATTTTATTTCATGTTGTGTTTAGTACACAATTTATTGATGCTGAAAAGCATAAAGCAAAAAACATCTTTGGCACCATGTATCAGGGTGGCTGGGTTGTACCTATTTTGATTTCCACCTTCTTTGTGATGTTGTCTTTCCTGATCGAAAGAACGCTGACCATTTTTAAAGCAAGAGGTAAAATGGGCAATGCTGAGTTCATTAAAAAAGTACAGTTTCATTTATCCACTAAAAACGTTGATGCTGCCATTGCGGAATGCGACCGTCGGCAGGAAGTGTAGGTAATGTAATGAAAGCAGGTCTGAAAAAATACAAAGAAATGACCACCAATACCACGTTCG
>JADYYU010000058.1 GCA_020853515.1 Chitinophagaceae bacterium
ATTAGCGTGTATGATATCAAAAAAGGTTGGGATACCGACCAGCATCTCAACAAAGAGCTATACGGCGATTATGGTTTGTTTGATGTGAAACTGACATTTGCCAATAACTACATCGCTGAGGCTACCGGTGCTTTGCAAAATGAAGAAGAAGTTTTGCCGCGTGATTTGCGTCAAAAACTGGATGTAAAGAACTTTGCAAATAAACCCTGGAATGAAAAAGCATCTACCATTATTGCCTATGATAGTACCAAACGAAAAACCTGGCATTATATAGCCAATAATGTACACGATTTCGCCTTTACGGCAGATCCTGCCTATCGCCTTGGCGAAACAGTGTGGAAGGGCGTCCGTTGTATTGCCATTGTAACAGAACCGCATGCCTCAAAATGGCAAACAGCTTCTGATTATGTGGCCAAAATTATTCAAACATTTTCCGAAGATTTCGGCATGTACGAATATCCCAAAATGGTGGCTGCTGATGCGAACGATGGGATGGAATATCCGATGCTCACCCTCGATGGCGGCGGCGAACCTGATTTTCATGGTTTGCTGGTGCATGAAATCGGGCATAACTGGTTTTATGGAATGATCGGAAATAATGAAACCTACCGGGCTGCGCTTGATGAAGGCTTTACGCAGTTTCTGACTGCCTGGGGGCTTGCTAAAATTGACGGTGATACCATGATTGAAAGCAAGGAGAAAAATAACTACAAACGCCGGCATCGCGATCCGAAACTGGTAATGGACCGAAATATCTACAACCGCTATATGAATGATGCCATGAGGCATGAAGATAAAGAGCTGAACACACATTCGAATGATTTTCATAATTCAATTCATCATGAAAATGGTTACAGCAATGTGTACCACAAAACAGCCGCTATGCTGTACAATCTGCAATATGTGCTGGGTGATTCCCTGTTTCAGAATGCGATGAAGCATTATGTCAAAAAGTGGAAATTCGGACATCCTTATTTTGAAGACTTCAGACAGAGTATCATTGAATATACCCACCAGGATCTCAACTGGTATTTTGATCAATGGCTCGAAACCACAAAGACGATTGACTATGGTATTCAATCAGTAAAAAAGACCCTTAAAAACAATGAGTATAAGATCAAATTTAAACGTTATGGTTTGATGCAAATGCCAGTAGATTTTACGGTCACTGCCAAAAATAATCAGCAATATAGTTTTACCATACCAAATAACTATTTTCAGAAGAAGACCAAAAATAAAATGTTGCCCAAATGGTACGGCTGGGATCTGCTCTATCCGACCTATACCGCCAAGGTAATGATTCCTTCAGGTATAAAAGTTGTTCAGATTGATACCAGCAACCGTCTGGCCGATATTGATATGATGGACAATTATAAAAGACCGGGACTGAAACTGGCTCCTGAATCGCTCAACCTGAAATTTGAAAGTTTCGTTTATAATAGTCCAACCTGGAAAAAATATACAGCCTTTGTGCGGCCCGATATCTGGTGGAATGCTGTTGACGGTGCCAAACTGGGTGTGAATTTTAATGGCAGCTACATGAATTATCTGCGCAAATTATATGTAACGGTCTGGTGTAATACAAGATTACTGTCGCTGCAAAAGTACAGAGCTTTTGAAGGTGAAAGCTGGTGGAAAGGGGTATCGCCTGTCGACTATACCGCCCGATATGAAACACCCATGAAAAAAATAAATCACAAGATCAGTTGGGGTATCGAAAGCAGGTTTATTGAAGGTTTTGCCAAACATGGGGTCTATTCTTTTTATCAGTTAAACGATAGAAATCAAATCCGCATCGAAGCAAATACACTGTATCGCAGAAGTAATAATACCAATAAGTATCTTTTTGCGCCTGCAGAATGGAGTAGCTATGCAAACGGCTCTTTAGGTTTAAATACCCAAAAAAATACTTACCTGCAATTGCAGTATAAAAATTTCTACCGCGAAAAATTTGGATATGGAACGGCGTCATTCACTGCACGCACTTCCTTTAATTATAACTATAGTTATTTGCAGGGTGAGATCGTCAATCATAAATCATGGCGCAAACTGGACATACATACCCGTGCATTTGGGCGGCTTGGTTTTGGGAAAGAAACTCCCTATGAAAGTGCGCTTTACTTAGCGGGTGCAAATCCGGAAGAGATGATGGAAAATAAATTTACAAGATCGCAAGGCATCATTCCTTTAAATATGGGAGGTTATCAGATTGACGGCTTTTCGACATTACATGCCGGTGGCGGTTTGAATCTCAGAGGTTACAATGGTTACTACGCCATTGATGCCGGAAATTATGGAACACTTTATGCCAACTACAAAGGCAGAAGTGGAGCAGCTATGAATCTTGAAATTGAGTTTGACCGCTTTTTCAAATTCCGTCCCAAATACATTCGTGATTACCTGCACCTCGATATGTACTTTTTTGCCGATGCAGGCATTATAAACCGGGGAATTTTAAATCTGGGTAATCTTTCGGATGTGCAACCGTTGAAATCATGGAGTAAGTTACGTGCGGACGCCGGGGTGGGAACTGCATGGACGATCAGAAAACTGGGACCTTTTGAGAAATTTGCACCGTTTACTATTCGTTTCGACATGCCGCTATTATTAAGTTCGCCACCCTTTGCAAAACCTGATTTTTTTGCGTGGCGCTGGCAACTCGGTGTTAGCAGGGCGTTTTAGTAGTGGCTGCTGTTCTGCAGTCTGTCAATATGCTGATGAATAATGTTTTGGTCGCTGGGTGATTTGGCAAGTTTGCCGGCCTCTTGAAAATGGCCAAGAGCTTTTTTATCATCGATATCCGAGTACAGATTGCCCAGCAGTGTGTGGTAAAAATGGTTGTCCTGTAAATCAAGTTTGAGCGCTTCCTCTATGGCTTTTTCTTTTCCGCGTACCTTCGACAGTGCAAAGGTTCGATTGAGCGCAGTGACCGGTGAATATTCAATCTGCAGCAGTTGATTGTATAGCTGCAGTATTTTTTCCCACTTATCAGGGGGCTCAAATTTTGTACAGTGCCAGTAAGCAATGGAAGCTTCTAGATGGTATTTTGAAATGTCATTTCCTTGTGCACTTTGTATTAAAAAATAATTGCCGCGGGCTATCAGGTCTTCATCCCACAATGCTCTGTTTTGTGCCTCATAAAGAATCGCTTCACCCTGCTGATTCATTCTTGCGTTCAGCCGCGATGCATGAAAACACATCAGTGCCATCAGCGCATTGACTGCAGGCTTGTTGGTATTTTTATTTTCAATCAGCAGATAGCATAGTCTCATGGCTTCCAGGCAAAGCTCTTTTCGGATATGGGTTTGTTTTGAGCGGGTATGATATCCCTCATTAAAAAGCAGATACAGGGTGGTCAGCACTGTTTCCAGCCGTTTTTCGATTGCTTTTGCATCAGGGAATTCAATTTTAATAGCCGCAGTTCTCAGTTTTTCTTTTGCCCTGAACAGTCTTTTCTGAATGGTTTCCTGACTGGTTAAAAAGGCTTCAGCGATTTCGGCAGTGCTGAAACCGCACAGTATCTTTAAAGCCAGTCCAATTTGGCCCTCCGGCGAAATCAACGGATTACACAAGGCAAAGATCATCTGCAATTGACTGTCGGTCATATTTTGCGGTGATAAGTCAATCACCGTTTCATCGCTTACCGACTGACCATATTGAATTTCAGGTTTAATTTTTCCGAAAAAAAGTTTGTGACGCCGGATATAATCTCTGGTTTTGTTTTTTGCAACTGTGTAAAGCCAGGCAGCCGGATTGTCCGGTATTCCCTTTAGATGCCAGTTTTCTGTAGCTAGCAAAAATGTATCGTTTGCAATATCTTCAGCGATTTCGATATGTGCAAGGCCAAACAACTTGCAGAGTACAGAAATTATTTTTCTGTACTCTGTTTTGTAAAGTTGTGCTATTTGAGAATGCGGGTTCAGTTAAGGATTCATCGGAATGATCGTTCTGACTTCAACGTTTCCGCCGATCTCCAATATCGGGCAACCGGAAGCCAGGCTCATGGCTTCATTGATATCGTTTGCCTTGACGATCAGGTAACCACCAATAATTTCTTTCACCTCGGCGTAAGGGCCGTCGGCTATTAAATGATTGGGCATCAGCGTTTTGCCTTCTGAACTTAAGCGGTTGGTGCCTGCAAATTTTCCTTGAGCTGCAATACCACCGATCCAGTCTTGCCATTGTTTGATACTTGCCTGCATTTGTTCCGGTGTAGGTTTAACCGATGGCTCGTACTCGTTTCTGAAAATCATCATGAATTCTGTCATTTTGTTTCTTTTTTTTGTTTGATAAAATTGTTTACTAAGCAATGACGATCGACATGAATCAGACCGGACATTTTTGCAGTACTTTTTTATTGACTGTCAAATGTAATCATAATTTATTCTGCTGATTATTCCGGCACCATTTATAAAAACGGACCATATTTTATATCACATATAAGTAAATATATGCGCAGTGGGAACAGGCCAATGAAACAAACAGTATATCGGAGAGCTGGGCGGACTAACAAGCATGTTGGTACAATTCCTTTTTGTGAAAGGGGTATTTTACATAAAATTAAATCCAGCCCATTGCTTCAAACCCTTTGCGGAACGGCCATGGAATAGAGGCCAATATAATGAGTAAGCCGATCAGATAATACCAGAAAGAAAGTTTGTGCTTCGCATGGTCATTGGGTGCTCTTTTTGATTTGGCACTGCCAATATGAATAATGATAACAGCCAGCAGCATCATAGTAATATGTTCAACAGCAAAAAAGCGCGCGAAACCATCTTTCATCACATAGCCCAT
The DNA here is from genome assembly GCA_020853515.1 of Chitinophagaceae bacterium. Taxonomy (GTDB): domain Bacteria; phylum Bacteroidota; class Bacteroidia; order Chitinophagales; family Chitinophagaceae; genus OLB11. The sequence continues at coordinate 4,795 of JADYYU010000058.1, forward strand.
TCCGTTGGCTTGTATATTTTTAATGCCAAGGCCACTAGTGAAATATAAAAGTAATCCCAGTAACAACTGTACATCAACAACACTGGTAAACAACATACCTGCCATACGGTCCGATTTGCCGTAAGGCTGCTGTCCCTGCATACCTGTAAAAGCTTTCGCAATTGCAATGATGGCGAAGAGCAAAACTAGCCATCGGAGGATACTGTGAACGTCGTTTAAATATTGCATACAAAAAATTTGGGACTGCAAAGATAAACAAGCATTTAACAAAAGTGAATTAATATTATCTACACCAGGCTGTGCATGACTAATTTATTATTTCTGCCGGGCGAATGGCAATTTTATCTAAGTTTACCGTAATTTTACAATAACGAAATTAGCTGAATATGTTTAATGACGATTTTTTTGACGATGACGATTTTCGGGACATAGAAGATTTACTGATTGAATTTTTTAAGATCAAACGGGGAGAAGCCCATGGCATATTAACCGAAGAAGATTTTGAGTATCTGGTTGATTATTTTGATACCAATAGCGATCGCGAAAATGCCGGTCTTGCATGCGATATTGCTACCACGCTTTATCCCTTTTCATCCACTCTTTTTTTACGAAAAGCCGAATGGCTGATGAATCAGAAAAAGTACGGTCAGGCATTGAAGATATTGGATCAGGTGGAGGAAATCGATCCGAACAATATCGAATGTGTGTTTATGAAATCAGATATATTACTCGATCAGAACCGTTTTTCTGAAGCCGTGGATATCCTGGAGAAAAATGCCGATAAATTCGACAGCGTAGACAAAACGGATATCCTGTTGGAGTTGTCTGAAATATATGATGAGCTGGAAGAGTTTGAAAAAGTGTATGCGACGCTCAAAAGAATTTTGATGTATGAGCCAACCAACGAGGATGCCTTGCTGCGTATTTGTTTTTGGGCCGAGATCAATAATTTTCACGAAGACAGTATTGAACTGCATAATAAAATAATTGACGAAGTGCCCTTTAATGCCATGGCCTGGTATAATCTGGGGGTGGCTTATCAAGGGCTGAAGCTTTTTGAAAAAGCAATTGACGCCTATGATTATTGTCTGGCCATCGACGATAAATTTGAATATGCATACCGCAATAAAGGCGATGCATTTATACAGCTCAAACAGTTTAATCAGGCCATAGAAGTATTGGAAATGCATTTGTCTATAGCCAAACCGGAGGATATCATATTAGAGGCTATCGGTTATTGCTGGGATAAACAAAAGCAATATGCCAAGGCCAGAGACTACTATCGGAAGGCTTCGCAACTCAACCCTCAGGATGATCAGATCTTTTTTAAGATCGGTGAAACGTACACCAAAGAGTCGCAGTGGGAAAAGGCGATCAAAGCCTATTCTGTTGCCTTGCATATCAATAAGAATAATGCTTCTTATTGTCTGGCTTTGGGCAATTGTCTGATGGAAATGAACGCTCAGAAAGAGGCGCTGGTTTGTTACCTCAATGCGGTGCAATTGCGTCCGGATATCAAATCTACCTGGCAGGCCCTGGTGAAAGCACTGTATACCGCTCATTATTTAGACGAAGCACTTTCGCAATTGCATATCGCGGTAGAACATTGCGGCGAAAAACCCGAATTTATTTATTACAAGTCCGCGATATTGCTGGCTCAGGGTAAGACCAAAGAGGCTGTTATTCAACTTGAACTGGCATTGGCATGTAATGAGAAGAAAATTACCGCACTCAAATTCATCGACCGCGAAATCATGCATCATCCGGTGTTTGCGGAGGTATTGGTGCGCAATAAAAAGAAAAAGTAAGTGCATCTGATTTCCAAACTGCCGCATGCCGGTACCACGATTTTTACTGTGATGAGCAACCTGGCGCATCAATACAATGCCATCAATCTTTCACAGGGTTTTCCGGATTATCCGGTGTCACCCTTATTGATTCAATGTGTAAACGAAGCGATGGCTGCTGGCCATAATCAGTATGCCCCTATGCCAGGTCTGCCGCAGTTGCGGAATGTGCTGTCGGCCAAGATAGAGAAATTATATGACGCAGTCGTCAATCCCGACACTGAAATAACGATCACGCCGGGTGCAACCTATGCGATTTATACTGCGTTGACCACCATCCTGCAACCAGGTGATGAAGTGATTGTGCTTGAACCGGCTTACGACAGCTATATCCCGAATATTGAACTAAATGGTGCCAAAGCAGTCTGCGTTCCTTTGCAATATCCTGATTATTCGGTCAACTGGGATCTGGTGAAAGATTCTATTACCGGAAAGACAAAAGCGATCATTATCAATTCGCCGCATAATCCCACCGGTTATGTGTGGACTGCCGACGATATGCAAAAGCTGGACGAAATGACGCGTGATACCCATGTGTTTATTTTAAGTGATGAAGTATATGAACATATCACACTCGATGGTAGACAACATGAGTCGGTTTTGAAATATGAACAGTTGCGGGCAAGAAGTTTTGTGCTTTATTCTTTCGGTAAAGTATTGCATGCCACCGGTTGGAAAATGGGTTATTGCGTTGCTCCTGAAAATTTGATGAAGGAATTTCGTAAAGTGCATCAGTTTATCGGATTTACTGCCAACACGCCTATGCAGGTTGCGTTTGCACGCTTTCTCGAACATGAAGAGGAGTACCTGGGGTTACCTGCGTTTTTTGAAAAAAAGAGGGACCTGTTTTTAGAACTGATTAGCGACCTGCCATTCACCATCTATAAAAAATCGCAGGGAAGCTACTTTCAACTTGCAGGTTACGAAAAGTTCAGTACGCTGCCTGATAAGAATTTTGCGACCTGGCTTACTAAAGAAATTGGGGTGGCCACTATCCCTGTGAGCGCCTTCAATCATGACGGCCAAGATGATCATCTCATCCGGTTTTGTTTTGCCAAAAAAGACAGCACCCTGACCGATGCTGCAGCACGAATGAAAAAGCTTCTTTTAAAATAGCCCTGACAAACAAGCTGCTGCTAATTTTTTATGATCGGGTTTAAAAAATAAAAAAACCTCATTCAACAGTGAATGAGGCTCGTTTACTAAACGATTCATGATTACACCCATGTGGCATACAATTCAGTCCGATGATAGCTTAATTCCTGGTTTTAACCTGGTAAGATTTCTAAGATGCCGGATCGCTTTGTAAATCACCTGAATTTTACTTTACAACTTTTACGCATCCGTCTTTGATCTCCACTTTGTCGTCCGTTTTTACTTCTACTTTTCCACAGCTTGTTTCGATAATACATTTAGTGCCGCTGCCCTGTACCGTAGTGGCGCCGGTTGTGCTGCTTCTAAACTCAACCTCTTTGGTTGATCCATCCATAGTGACTTTAAACTTGTGATCTTTTGAATCTTTGTTGTAGTACTTGATGTAAACGGAGCCAAAAGCGGTCGAAAAGCTGGAAATGGCTAATAATAATACAATTGATTTTTTCATAAAATAGTTTTTAATATTTCAAATATAATACAAAGCTATTATTCTGCAATCGTTCAATTAATAAGTGAATCTCTCAATGACATAAGTGATAAATAATTTTAGGTAAATGAAAATTAAAATGTCATCTTGCACCCGTCTTGGAAAACGCAGTACACCGATATTTTATTTTATACAAACCATTTGATATGGTTTCGCAATTTATCGGAACCGATGGCAGGAGGCAACTGCATGAAATCGATTTTGACTTTCCGGAAGGCATCCATGCAATCGGTCGCCTCGATAGCCATTCTGAAGGTTTGCTGCTTCTGACCACCAATAAAAAAATTACCAAATTGCTTTTCGAAAGCAAGGTGCCGCATCGCCGTACCTACCTCGTACAGGCACTCAATGTAATGAACGCTGACACCGTTGCGCATATGCAGCAGGGAGTTAATATCAGGGTAAAAGGAGGGGGCTTCTGGACCACCAGTCCCTGTGAAGTAGAACTGATTGAAAAGCCGGATGATTTGTTTCCGGTCGATAACGGTCTGAAGGAATTTATTCCGCACACCTGGCTCCGCATCACGCTGACGGAAGGCAAGTATCGTCAGATCAGAAAGATGCTGATGGCCGTGAGGCACAAATGCCGCAGGCTGATCCGCGTTTCAATCGAAGATATGATGCTCAACGATCTGCCACCGGGCGAGGTAAGGGAATTGAGTGAAAGTGATTTTTTTCGTTTACTGAAAATTTAGACTGTAAGTTGAACGATAGCAAACGTCGGTCATACCAGCGCCGTTTTTTTGCGTAAGCAAAGTCTGAAAAAGTAATCAAATGTTTAAAATTGAAAATTGGCAATTCAAAATTATATTTGCAGCCTTATGATAAATATTACATTTCCCGACGGCAATGTACGTCAGTTTGAATCTGGCGTAAGTTCGATGGACATTGCAAAGTCAATCAGCGAAGGATTGGCAAAGAAAATTCTGGTAGCAGAAGTGAATGGCGTTGTGATCGACCTGGCGCGTCCGATTACGACAGACAGTCAGATCAAACTGATCACGTGGGATGATGCAACAGGGAAAAATACATTCTGGCACAGTTCTGCGCATCTCATGGCAGAGGCGGTGGAAGCCTTGTTTCCGGGCGTGAAATTCTGGGTTGGACCCGCACTCGATAACGGATTTTATTATGATATGGATCTGGG
>JADYYU010000059.1 GCA_020853515.1 Chitinophagaceae bacterium
CAAATCAGACCATTCACCGAGGGCTGGGAATATAAATGAAGCCATACCGATTACATCCATCGCTATGCAAAATAGCAGGGACGGTTTTTTCGAAAACAAAGACGCAATGATTTTTTCCATAGGGTAATCTTTACAATTTTAATTCCAAACTGAAATGTATGCAAAAATGTCAGGTAGCTAACCCTAACTGTCTGCAGTTTTAAAGAATCCTCTCAATAATACTGATATTTATATTCGGTCATCCACACGTCTTTGACATATTTTTTAGCCAGGTCGCCGTTTTCATTATAGTTAAACTGAATAAACTGACTGTTTCTGATAAACATTTTTTCAATGGCGATTATTTTATGTTGTCTATTGTATTCATATCTATTTTTTACCAGAAAAGCCCTGTCTTTCACCGTTGAGTCAGCCACTACCTGCCCCCGCATATTGTAATAGAAGTAAACGGTACGTGCATTTTCAACAGAGTCACTCTCATTATGATACACAACCTTTTCTATCTGTCCATTGTCATTGAACGTTCGGTGGGAATGCGTTTCGGTATATTTTTCTTCAAAATAGTCATCATAAAACCGGGCATTATTTTTTCCGTAAGGAATGGAAGTCACTGACTCAACAGCATATGTTTCAGGCGCATGTCTGTGGTAAAGGTTTTCAAACTTAAATGTATCCCGGTCGTTCCAGATTTCATATCCTTTTGATTTGAAACTGCTGTCATTGATTTTTGTGAATTGCTCGATCCGGCCAATTTTCTTCATATTGACAGCATACTTTGCAACGATTCTTTTTTCCTCTGCGCCGCCTTCCAGATAAACCACGATGGTATCGATTGTCTGTTTTGTTTTTCCGTAGGTGATGATCTGACTGACAAATCCGGCTCTGTCATATTTGTAAATCCGGTAAAGTTCCTTTTTTACCTTTCTGGTTTTGGCATTTTTTTCTACATCATATACATATTTCTGCTTTACTTTCTTCTGCGAAAAAGTACACAAAGGCAGAGTAAACATCAACAGGCATATTGCGATTATCCTCATTTTAAATTGTCATATTTCTTCAGTATAAAATTATTTAATGCGCCTCCAGCCAGTTTACACCGCTACCAACCTCTGCTACAACAGGCACTGCATTGGGTAAAGGCATTGCATTTTGCATACAATCTAAAATCAGGGCCTGCATCTCTTCGGCTTCCTCTTTTACTACATCACAAACCAGTTCATCATGTACCTGCAAAATCATCCTGCTTAGTAGTTTGGAATTTGCCAATCTGGAATTTATTTTGATCATTGCCAGTTTGATCATGTCGGCAGCGCTGCCCTGTATTGGACTATTGATGGCATTCCGTTCAGCAAATCCGCGCACCGTAAAGTTTGCCGAGGTGATATCTTTTAGCCAGCGTTTGCGCCCCATGAGGGTTTGAACATATCCATGATCACGGGCAAACTGTATGGTATCGTCCATGTATTTTTGGATACCCCCGAATTCCTTTTTGTAATTGTCAATGATCTCTTTTGCTTCCGTTCTGCTGATTCCCAGATTTTCCGCAAGACCAAAGGCGCCTTGTCCATAGATGATTCCGAAATTGACACTTTTGGCTTTGTAACGCATTTCTTTTGTTACATCATTTTCATCGATGCCATACACTTTAGCGGCGGTGGCTGTATGAATATCTTTATGGTTTCTGAATGCTTCACACATCGCTACATCGCCACTGATAGCAGCCACTACACGTAATTCGATCTGCGAATAATCGGCTGACATAAGGATATGCTGATCGTCGCGGGGGATAAATGCTTTACGAATCTCACGACCTTGTTCAGTGCGTATAGGAATGTTTTGCAAATTAGGGTTGATACTGCTCAAACGGCCTGTTACCGCAATAGTTTGACCAAACGTAGTATGAACCCTGCCCGTTTTCGGATTGATCAGTTGCGGCAAGGTATCTACATAGGTATTTTTTAATTTTGTATATTCCCTGAAAGATAAAATATCATCGCAGATCTTGTTTTCTTTGGCCAGCTTAGAGAGTACATCTTCACCGGTCTGATACTGACCTGTTTTGGTTTTTTTTGCCTTGGGGTCCAGTTTCAATTTTTCAAAAAGTACTTCACCCAGTTGCTTGGGCGATGCCAGGTTAAAACGATGACCTGCCTGTGTGTACACCAGTTCTTCAGAAGTTTTGGCCAATTTTTCGAGTTCAACACTATAATTTGCTAAGAAACCGGTATCGATCCGGACGCCCTCAAACTCCATATTGGTCAGCACTTTGATCAGTGGGGTATCTACTTCGTTAAATATTTTTTCAACGTCATTTTCTTTCAGTAAGGGCACAAATTTTGATTTTAACTGCAGGGTGATATCTGCATCCTCGGCTGCATATTCTTTGATCTTTTCTGTTTCCACATCGCGCATATTCCCTTGCCCTTTTCCTTTTTTACCGATCAGTTCTTCTATCGAAACCGGGCGGTACTGCAGGTAGGTTTCGCTCAGCAGATCCATACTACGTTTGCCTTCCGGTTCAAAGCAGTAATGTGCCAGCATGGTGTCAAAGAGGCGTCCTTTTACTTCAATACCATAGTTTTTGAGCACCAGCAGGTCATACTTGGTATTTTGACCGATCCATACAAGATCTTCCCGGTCAAACAGTACTTTAAATTCATTCAGTACGGTCAAACATTCCTCTTGATTAGCCGATAAAGGAATATACCATCCTTCATGATGTTTGATCGCAAAACTAAGTCCTACCAGTTCGCAGGTATTGGCATCAAGGCCGGTAGTTTCAGTATCAAAACAAATTTCCGGATTGCTGATAGCATGTTGCTGCAGTGCTGCGATCAGCGTAGCTCTCTGCTCGCTGGTTTCAATAAGCGTATAGCGATGTTCCACTTCCTGTATGGTTTTTAACTGAACGATTTCGTGCGTGAACAACTCGCTTTGTGCTGCATTTTCTGGTGTTTTTTTATACATCGGACTTGCGATGATATTACCAAAAAGATCTTTTTGCGTTGCTTGTTCTTCTTTGGCGCCCACCTGAAAACGTTCACCTAAAATACGCTTGCCTATGGTCCGGAATTCGAGTTCATTAAATACTTCTGTTAGTAGTTCTCTGTTCCATTCGCTCATGCAAAAATCTTCTTCATGAAATTCGCAGGGCACATTTAAAATAATGGTAGCCAGTTTTTTACTCATTATGGCATCTGCTTTTCCATTGCGTATTTTTTCACCGATCGAACCTTTGATCTGATCTGCATGGTCAAGAATGTTTTCCATACTGCCATACTCTTTTAATAATTTGGCAGCGGTTTTTTCACCCACTCCTTTAATGCCGGGAATATTATCAACAGCATCTCCCATCATACCCAGGATGTCAATAACTTGTTTTACATTTTCAATATCCCATTTGGCGCAAATTTCTTTTTCACCTAAAATTTCAGCTTTGCTAAATGCAGAAGAGGGTTTATAAATAAAAACATTTTCATTCACCAACTGACCATAATCTTTGTCAGGAGTTACCATATAAACTTTGTAGCCGGCATCTGCGGCTTTTACACTCAGTGTGCCGATAATGTCGTCGGCCTCATAGCCGTCACATTCTACAATGGGAATGTTGAATCCCTGCAGCATTTTCTTAATGTCGGGTACGGCCGCCAGAATATCTTCCGGTGTTTCCTGTCTGTTGGCCTTATAGTCTGCAAAGTCAGTATGTCTTTCTGTAAGTGCTTTTGTATCAAAACAAACGGCCATATGCGATGGTTTTTGATTATTGATCAGATCCATCAGCGAATTCAGAAATCCAAACTGTGCATTGGTATTTTTGCCTGTTGACGTAATACGCGGACTGCGCACCAGTGCATAGTATGCGCGAAAGATCAAAGCAAATGCATCCAGTAAAAATAGTCGTTTATCCATGTGGTGAAAGTACAAAGAAATGTGCGATTGCATTCAATCCAACTGCAAAATTTTACACCAGGTGCATCCGATCATTTTACCAATAGACTCACGTTGCTGAAATGGGATTATTTATAATTGCCTGCAAGGGCTATGGTATAAAACGCATCATGTTACTTGGAGGAGTAATATCGGATATCCCTTTAAAGCGAATATTACAGTAGCAACTTTTTTTTAGGTACCTGGTAGAATCGACTTTCTAAAGACCCAGTATTATGGGGGGCTCATGTTGATGCTGTTTTTTATATAAAAAAAACTGCCCTTTCGGAGCAGTTCTTTGTATTAAATATGTTGTTGGTATTAGAATCTGTAACCAAAATTTAAACCAAATCCACGTAATCCAACCAGCGAAAATTTGCCACTCAGATCTGCACCTTGCGAGTTAACAGCCACGGTTGCATTTTTGATCAGTTTATTATCAGAGAGGGCAGAGTTTAATTCATTTCTCAAATCAGCTTGCTCACTGGCAGATAAATTAACACCGGTTGCTTTACCTGATAAAGTCATTTTGGTACTGCTGAAATGGGCACCCAAAATAAACCAGTCGAGTGAAAATGATTTGCCGATATTAAAGTGAGAGCCGATCATCAGACCACCGCCAAATGTTGAGAATTTACCATCCAGAGTCAATGTCTGTGTAGTGTTATTGTCTGCAGTATATTTGATAGGCGCCTCTAAAGAAACGTTTCTGTAACGGATATACGGAGCCAGATAAAATCCCTTCATTACATGCTTAGGATAAAATCTGAATTCAGGTGTAATAGCGAAGCTACCTACTTTCACGGCAGAAATATCGATTGAATCTCCGGCAGCAGCGTCTAAAGAACCTGAAAAAGGCAAAGACCCTTTTGGCATCAGTCGCAACTGACAGGCCACTGCAATTTTTGGTGTCAAGGCACGTTCGTACTGAATGCCGATGTTTTTATAAACCAGTGACGTGAGGTTAAGTTTCACTGCATTTTTCTTTTCAGGCATTTCTCCACCTGACTTTTTATCGTCATTTTGTGCAAATAAGGAGGTGCTGAGCAGTAAAGCAGCGGCACCCAAAATAATTGTTCTTTTCATGTGTATAGAGTTTTTAATTGTGATGCAAACATAGCTTAGCGAAGGGGGCTATGCAATACCCTTAACATGGTATTTATTTAGTTCCTCGATTTGGCGGCCATGCCCAATGCATTATATATATATTGTTGTGCAGTTTCCCGCACATTCCATGATGAGTTGATCAGTTTGTTATCTGCAGTAGGGTAGGTGCGATTCGATAAAAAAACAAAAACAAGATTTGATTCGGGATCAGCCCATACACAGGTGCCGGTGAAGCCCTGATGACCGAACGTTTTTGAGGATGCATTATCGCAACATGGATTTCCTTTTCCTGATTTCGTTTCCGGTTTATCAAAACCTAACCCACGTCTGCTGATAAATGAATTTTTGGCGGTAAATAAGTCAACGGTTGATTTTTGAAAGTATCTTTTGCCGTTATACACACCGCCATTCAGCAGCATCTGAAAAAGGATGCCGATATCATTGGGTGTCGAAAAAATGCCTGCGTGCCCGCTCACACCGCCGAACATGGCAGCGCCCATATCATGCACATAACCTTGCACTACCTGATGCCGAAAATAGTTATCGATTTCAGAGGGTGCAATTTCTGCTTTTGGCAATTTTATTTTCGCATTGAAAGCGGTATTTTTCATACCCAGCGGCAGAAAAAATTCTTTATATACATAATTGTCCAGCGACTGCTTAGTGATCTGTTCAACAACTTTCTGAAGTAAAATAAAGTCAAGATCGCTGTAAACATATTTGCCTCTGTTCTCAAGCGGACTGTAAATGATCCTGTTCCACATTGTATCGATCCAGGTGCTGTTCATATACAGATTATCCGACACCCTTATGCTGTATTTTCCGTTTTGGGTTTTGTTGTAAATGGTTGCTTTCGGATATCCATATTCGTCTAAGGTTTCTTTATAAAACGGAACCCAGCTTTTGAGGCCGGCCTGATGGGTTAAAATATCTTTAATTTTTAAATACTCTTTGTCGCTGCCTTTCAGGGCCGGTACATATTTACCGATGTATGCGTCCAGACTGAGTTTTCCCTGATCGTATAATTTCATGACAGCCATTGTAGTTGCTACTACTTTGGTCACTGATGCCACATCGTAAACGGTATTAATATCTACCAGATTTTTTTTGTCTTGTGTTAAATAACCAAAGGCTTTGTCGTAAAAAACTTTGCCATCTTTAGCGGCCAGAATTCTGCAGCCGGGGAACACGCCTCCCCGAATGGCGCTTTCAATAAAATTATCGAGCTTGTCAAGCACCTTCATGTCGGCACCAACGGCCTGCGGACTTACGCAACATTCGAGTAATACATTCTTGTCAAAAAATTTTGAACTGTAAGCTTCGGTGAGCGGATTGACCGTTTTATTTTGTTTTTGATAGGCAACTGTATCGATGACCTGACCTAAAATATTGGTCAGTGATACAATGCCGTCACCTGCTTTGTATTGCCGGCAAACGCTTACCGGCATTCGGCCCTGCGTTTTTAGCTGGCCTGTTATGAGTTTAACGGCGATTTCCTGGGTTTCTTCGGCTTCATCGTAAGTAACGATCATGCCTTTGATATTGCAAAAGTTTTTCAATGCATAGGGAGTGCCAAACAGGATTGTCAAAGCATTATTATTGGCAGCCAATTCATTGATAATTTCGATTTCTGTTTTGTCAAGTCCAAAATTCTGCGTCGGATAACCGCTCATATTGTGAATGCCAATGATGAGGGAAGTGTTATTTTTAAATCTTTTCAGAAAATCTTTTTTTCCTTTTTCGTCGGCAGGTGCAAAAAATATTTTACGGACACCATATTTTTTCAGCTCGCGCACAAAAGTGTTTTCGGCCGACATGCCAACACCCACATAGGTCATATTTTTAAGGTCATATTTTTTTAATTTATCCATGATCTGGTAGGGATCAGCGAGCAGGGTAATAGAGGCTTCTGCTATTTGCTTTCGGAGTGTGCTGGTATATTGATTCAGATCTTTGTCAATTGAATCTGTTAAGATAGGTTTGAAGTGCTGCAGACCTGCGTTGAATTTAGCCCGAAGTATTTTTTTTACAGATGTTTCCAGTTGCAATTCATAGAGTGAGTCTTTCAAAATGGCCGCTTTTATTTTACCTACACCGGCTGCCACGTCCTGCGAAAATAGCAGCATGTCATTTCCTGCCTCAAAGGCTTTCAGATCAATATCGCCGGCTTCATAGTATTTGGCCACTCCTTCCATATTCAGGGCGTCGGTAAATACAAGACCGCTGAAACCCATTTTCCCTTTCAGCAGCGAGGTTACTGTTTTATAGGAAAGTGTAGAGGGGATATTTTTTTGCTGATCGAGCGCAGGAATGTGCAGATGTGCTATCATGGCTGATAGCAGTC
>JADYYU010000060.1 GCA_020853515.1 Chitinophagaceae bacterium
CTCCCCTTTGAGATGTGTTACTTTAATATTTGAAATTTCATCCCGTATAACCTCGATCAGTGCCATGTCCTGCTCGCTCAGGTCGGCCATAATGGTGAGTGTGGAACCCGGCGCAACATAGTTATCAAGCTCCTTTATTATTTTGCCGCCATTATCGTTCCAGCCCAAAACCAATGAATGTGCTACTTTACTGTCTGCTTCTTTCAGTTCGCCGGTGAATTTTGGTTGTGTATGCGGCCCGGTGCTTCCATTCAACAAGATGGTATCATCATCTTCTGAAATCGCTATGATCTGATCCCCTTCCTTTAAGACATAATTCATAGGAGGATTAATCAGCGCTTCTTCTTCCTGATTGATAATACCAATTACTGTGGAATCAATATACATAAACAAAATGTCCCTGTACATTTTACCAATGAGTGAAGGCTCTTCTTTAAAGTAAATTTCATCTCCTTCAAACCGCAATAACTCGCTATACACCACACTCAGGCCCGATTGAAGACAGGTTTGTGCGGTGATACGCGAAATAATATCGTCTGACCGGATAAACAGTGCTTCATTATTCCCCACCAGATCAGCCGCTTCCATATTATTTTCATTTTTAATCTCTGCAATAATATTTAAAAACCCTTCCTTTCTTTTTTTACTTCTGGTGAGTCCCAACACTGTTTTAATTACATGAATATCGGCATTTTCCTGATCGGGCGACAGCACCACAATCGACTTGGCTTCATTCGGGTTTACAATGGCAATATCTGTCGCATCGAGCGGACTGCCACTTCTGACCACGATCTTCGTCTTTTTAAAATCTTCTATCTTACTTTTAATTTCTTCTTCGGCTTCCGTTTTATTTTTTTCTGAAAGAATCACAATACATGACCTGCGCTGATTTTCATTGGCCAGTATCAGTTCGCTGATGATAGAAAATATTTTTTCGGACCAGCCAAGAATCAGGGTGTGATTTTGCTCCAGTACTTTCGACCGGCCCTGCTTCAGTTCCTCAATTTTTTCATCAATGGCTGAAGAAATGGCGCCGATTAAAATAGAGATCAGAAAAATGCCGATAAGGGTAGCTGCAAATCTAACAAACCGGAATGGCCAACCTTCATCCCCGCCCATGGTACCCGAATCTAAGGTTGCCATTAAGCTTTGCCAGGCCCCTTCAATAAAACCCAGCCCTTCAGGACTGTCAGGTGCACTCGAAATACCAAAGGCCAGGATAACCACACCGAGTACCATCACAGAAAACAGCGATACCAAGGCCAGCCACTTGATCAGGTTGATAGGGCCTGCTGAAATCGTATTTTCGAAATAGTACCTGAATCTTTGTATCAGACTAACGGGGGGTGTTGACTGGCTTTTCATAAAGGTGTGATTTTTTGGGTTTAAAGATATTCCTGCAAGTTGAAATATTCAGTCTTTTTTTCGAAAGTCACATTTAATTGTTTCGGAAAACATGGCGCATCACATACAAATAATATCGCTGCCTGCCTTCTATTGCGGCAGCCAACTGTCCAGTTCACGGTACAAATCGGGCAACGTTGAAGTAGTAATATTAATCATTTTCCAGGCATTGCCGTGCAAAAGAGCATTCCAGCGCCATTCCCATTCATCGGCAGTAATGTTTTGACCACTCTGAAACCAGTACGCAGAATATAGCTGCTCTCCTTGCTGATTCATCAGCAACGCAGTGACGATCCTATGCCCTCGTATGTCTATATATTTTTCTTTAGTAAATTGGTAGCCTCCACCCTTCCAGCAAAGCCGCGGATGATGATCTGCGGCATAAAATGCAACATCAGGTTTCACATATAAAAGTGCCGTGGCGTTGCTGTATTGTGCTACTCCATACTGATAGTGAGCGAGCGTATAGCCCGGTATTGCAGCGCCTTCAACCGGCACTTGTCTTTTTTCCTTTAAAACAAAAACACTGTAAATAGCGGAAGCCATAGTGAGTAACAGCACCAGCGGCATATACCTGACAGATGATGAAACAGATGGTGCCTGGTCTGACTTTAATGACGGAAACCCTCCGGCTGCCTTTTTTACAATAAAATAAAATGGCAAGGCAAAGTACACTATCATAGCTACAATACCTGCTGCTTCATGTGTAACAGTATTGGCTGGCAACGCAAAAATGACCACAATAAATATTCTGAAAATATTTGACATAAAAATCAGACCGCAGGCTGCTGCACCCAGCATGATAATTTGCGGCACAGATGCCGGTCGATTTTCTTTCTTTTCAAAAAAAGCAATCAGCATCATGGCCATGATGATGCCGGTTTGCAGCATTGTAATACCCGAGCATACATCATCTACGCCATACTCATGCTGACGAAAATGAATAATATTGCCTTCGGCAGAAACCTGTTGTGTCAGCGAATGCAGACAAAATACCACCGCACGGGTGGTCAGCAGCCTCAGATCAAAGCTTATTAAATTGAGCAAGGTGGCAGTAACCGGCAGTGCCGCCACAGCTATAAAAAGAGGCAGTTTATTTGTTTTGCCGGCAGTCGCATTCAGAGCATAGATGAGGAGACAAGCAAATGCCAATATGAATACACTTTGAACTTTTAGAAAATAATAAAGCGCAAACAGCAAAATGCCCGCAGCCAGATAAGCCGGTAAATGCTTACGGGATCCGTTGTACTGAATGCTGTAGATAAAAACGGCCCCGGAAAACAAAAACACCGGCTGCAGGCTGTTGTATAAAAAAAGCTGCAAAATAAAAATCAGCACCAACAACAGCACTTGCTGATAGCTTCGCAAAAAAGTGGTCACATTTGCAGGCAGCATCCTGATCAGATCATTTTAGTTTGCCTGCCAATCAACACTAAAAGTGCCAGTGTACCAAAGATGAGCAGCACCCACTCATGGGGTTCAGGAACCGCGCCCTTCCCTTTTTTAGTAGCATTGAGCAAACTACCGCTATTCTGATCGATGCCCATTGCATTGTAATCACTGTCGGTTTCAAGCACAATCAGACTGCTGACCGGCGATACAATAAAAGCATCGTTCGCCATTTGTACACAGGGTTGCAATGCAGCATCATTTGTTTTTGAAAAATAATACCCGGCTGACTGACTCAGTATTTTTTTGTAATAAAACAGCCGCATTAAATGATCGGGCGCTCCTGAATTACTATCCGAATACGAGCGCACAATATTCATATTGGCATCATCGATATTAACGGATTGCTCATCAGCATAAGGCCTGTCGATCGTTCCTTTTTGCAGCGCAGACAAACACGCATCGAGACTCAGTGGGTGCACAGCCAGATATTGCATATCATTCAAGGTACTGTAAAGCAAATCGCGATCGGGGGTGTTGATCTTAAAACAGTGCAGGGGCCTGACGGATCGTTGTACACTCTGTGCAAGTTTGATCGCATACGCACTTGAATCCAGGTCACGGTAAGAAGGTGCATTGAGTGCAGGCTTTACAATGAGTACCGTATTACCCGGATCGACTTTATGAAAAGGAATGAGTTGAAAGTTTTTGCGGCTCATGGTATTCCAAACCTGTTCCGCATTTCCATCAATGGCACTCAGTGTGTTTTCATCAGATGCATACCATACTTTTTTATTTTTACTGGCGGAAATGAGTGCCGTAAATTCCTTTTTTGTCCAGCCGGCATTAATATCCAGTACGATGTTTTCTGCAGTAAATGCCGTGGGATCATTCTTTTCTTCTGCAAGTCTGAAAGATTGATGATTAAATGAAAATGACTGAGCGGCGAGCGGCGTGTAAGGCAACTGCAGATCCCAATCGCGATCGCCCGTAAATTGCGCTGTAAGCATATCGGCGCCTGACTCCAGATTGACTGAACTGCTTTTTACATCATGCAGGTTCAGTCTTGATGCAATATGGACGTCATTGCGGCAGCGATCAAAAACAGGACCTTCCACAAAAATATCTTTATACACAAGTTTATTATTATTTACCTGCAGTGGTGTCGTGTACCCAATTTTAAGCATACGCACCTCCTTTGACGTGCAGGGAAACACCGTTACACTAACCCTGTTTCCTTCCTGCCAATGCAGCA
>JADYYU010000061.1 GCA_020853515.1 Chitinophagaceae bacterium
ACGGTACAAGTGTACGAAAACAACCAACTGAGCCACACGAGCAAGGTTAAGAAAAACTAATACTTTTTATAATAACTGCAAAATCTCCCATACGAAAGTAGGGGAGATTTTTTTGTATTAATATTATTCAAGTTATAAATATGTAAAATATATATATGAAGTATCAGACTATCAAATTATAAGAATTAATGAGGTATTAGTTTATATTGTTAATGCCAACACCTGAATTCCTATAAAAGATAAATTAAATTTAATAATATATCAAATGAAAATATATGTATTTTTTAATAAAAAAAATCATTTTGTATTTTAATTTAACAAAACTTTTTTACACATTTGATTTGTTATCTATGGGGGATAAACGGAGTAGGCCGAAAACCGTATTTAAGAGTAGGCATTTAAAACACTTTTTTCATGAAACAAATTACACTATTCGTATTCTTATTGTGTGCCCATTTTATTGCACTTTCGCAAGTTACAGGGCTGAAAAATGTTCCAGGCGATTATGCAACTTTAGAACTGGCCATTGCAGATCTTAATACAGTTGGTGTAGGTCCTGGCGGGGCTACCATCAATATTCTTCCCGGTAATCCACAAACTGCACCGGTCAATGGTTATCAATTAGGTAGCGGGGTGCTAAATCCTACCTTATTGGCTGCCAATCCGCTCATTATTAATGGTAATGGAAATACGGCTACGGCAAATACAGGGGTAGGTCTTTATGACGCGATTTTTATTTTGAAAGGTGCCGACTATGTAACGATCGATGGCTTGAACCTTATTGAGAATGGTGCCAACGTGAATAGTACCATGTGGATGGAATGGGGCTATGCCTTGTTAAAAAGGCAAAATGTGGCACCGTTTGACGGATGTCAGAATAATATAATACAGAACTGTAACATAACTCTTAATCGGGCACACGGTTCGCTCGGATACGGTATCTATGCAAATAATCATATTCCTTTGACAAATACGCAGTTGACACTATCAAGTATCAACGATGCCAACAGTTTTAATACCTTCAGAGCGAATACCATTCAAAACGTCAATTCTGGTATTTTATTACAAGGTTCAACAAATGCGTTGTATTACGATTTAAATAATATAGTTGGTGGTACCAATGGTGCTAACGGTAATATTATCCAAAACTTCGGTAATAATGCAGCTATAGTTACATACGGTATCTACACATTTTATCAAAACAACTTATTAATCCAGAACAACAATCTGAATAATATGAATGGCGGTGGTGTGGCACCTACAACCACGCAATATGGAATTTACACCTCTACAGCTACATTTAGTGGTTTCTATACGATCAGAAAGAACACCGTGAATCTGACACAAGGATCTACCGGAATTGTGTATGGTATTTATAATACAGCAAGCAATACCAATAACTTAAATACAATTAATATTGATAGTAATGATGTAGCTTTTACACATATAACGACCGGCAGTACCGTGTACGGGATCTATAATTCGGGCTCATGCGCCAATTTGAATCTGAATGCCAATAAAATGAATAATATTTCAACCCCCGGCACAGGTACCATGTATTTATTTTATATTGCCGGCACCGTGTATACTTCTGAAGTTGTGAACGACAATAAAATAACAAATTTTACAAGGACAGGCGCTTCAGGGGCCACCTACGGCATTTACTTTCCCGGACCAGGCGTTGGCAATGCAAATGTTACCGCTAGTTTTCAGCGAAATAAAATTGACAGAATGTTTTATTCTAACGCAGCCAATGCAGGAGCTATGTACAGTATATATGCCTACCGGGCAGCCTGTGTTAAAACGGTTAAAAATGATACAGTAATTAACTGTAGAAATAACGCCGGTACAAGGTATGGTTTCTACACATATAACTATAATACAGGAAGCGAAGTAAGTAATAATTATATCGCAAATGATACCTCTTCTGGCTCACAGTTTGGTTTATATCTGGCAAGTTCAACTTATACCAATACTGCGGTTAGCGATAATATCATTACCGGGTTTTACAATGCAGGTACAACAACTTCGATGTACGGTTTATATTGCACCGGAGGCACTAATTTAAATATACACCGGAATAATATCCATAATATGCAGTCGCAGATTACAACAGCTGGCGCGCTGTATGGTATGTATTGTACAGCCGGGGTGTCTGTGAACCTGTACAATAATTTTTTATCTAATTTTCGGACACCTGTAGCATCGTCTACATCTCCTATCTACGGTATATATTTCAGTGCTGGCGGGGTCTTTAAGCTCTTTCACAATACCATCAAACTGGATCCGGTGAGTGTTGGTCCAAATTTTGGAGCAACAGGGATCTATTTTACGGCCACGCCAACATTAGATCTTAGAAATAATATCATTCATGTGAATGCAACTCCCTTGGGAACCGGCTTTGTAGCAGCACTTAGAAAATCAGCCGGTGTAGCAGGAACTCCTCCTGCTGTGGCAAATATTGCCGCTGCATCAAATTCAAATATATTCTATACACCCACCCTTGCCAATAGTTACTGGTATGCGGAGGGCACCAGCAACCCACTCGTAAATGCTTACAATCTGCTGAATGATGTGAATATGAATACATCATGCGCAAACTATAAAGTGTTTATGTCGCCCAGAGAATCCTCTTCTTTTCATCAGAATAATTTGACAGCAGTTGCTTTAAATCCGCCAACATGGGCACCGGCAGGTTTGTCCTTTGGTAAAAGTAATGCGGTGGCTACTGCTGCTCCGGCTGTCACCACAGATTACGCCCTGGCCGTGCGGGCGCTTCCTGCAGATTGCGGAGCACTTCAGTATGCCGGACCTTCGCAGGATGCTGTCGGACCCACTATCACCTATACACCAATCACCACGATCAGTGATTGCGGAGGATTACCAATCTTGACCGCGACCATTACTGATATTTCAGGAGTTAATACAGCCGCTGGTACCAAGCCTCGTGTTTATTATAAAAAGTCGACCGACAATAATGTATTACTTGCAAACAATAATGTCAGCAATGGATGGAAATGGGTAGAGGCAACGAATGCTTCATCTCCATTTGAGTTTCAATTAAATCCGGCGCTGTTAACCTCAGCACCTGTGCTGGGAGATGTAATACAATACTTTGTGGTAGCGCAGGATAATGTTGTTTCGCCAAATCCAAATGTAAGTTCCAAGCAAGTGGCTTATGCATCAGGATATTGTCCGGTTTCTGTTGATTTATTAGCTGGGGCATTTCCGACAGCGGTGGCTCCGGTGATAAATTCAATGACAGTGAATGCCGCAGTTCCGTATATTTTAACCGCGTCAGCATCGCCCATTAATGTATGTAATCCCGGCACTACTACTTTGAGTGTTGCAGACACAGTTAATGCTGTTGGAAACTCACTACCAAGTAGTGCATTCAACTGGGCTCCGGGAGCAGGCATCGTTACCAATCCAAATAGAGTTGTAACAGGTACTAATATCGTTGCAAATACAACTTATACGGTAACGGCAACCGATCCAGGCGGGTGTACATGGACTAATACGGTTTCTGTGGCCTTAGCTCAACCATTTTCAGCCATCAGCGTTACAGGTACAACAGCCTATTGTAATGATGTACCTAACACAACACTCACTTTTAATACAACAGGCGGTTCTTCACCGGTGAATACTATCTGGACAGGTGGCCCGCTAGTGTCACCGACAGTACCCATGACAATTGTAAATAACACTTTTGCAGATGCTTATGCGCCTGCAAACTGGACAACAGTGCATACGGGTGGGGGTAATGGAACTACCAACGCAGCGGGCGCTCCGGCTAATATAGTACATACCGGTACTACAGGCCCTGGAGGGTCATACTCAAGATATCAAACTACGGTAACCGGTTCAGGCACCTTAAGTTTCTCCTGGAATGTGGTGCACAATGATCCAAACTGGGATGGTTTTGGATATTATTTAAACGGGACCTATACTCAACTGACAGCCGTTTCAGCATCAGGAAATACATCAATACCTGTTAACCCGGGAGATATATTTGCTTTTTACAGTAATGCATTCGATAACTTTGCGCCTTCATTTACAGCTACTATCACGAACTTTAGTGCCCCTAAGTCAATTAATGTTGTGAGTGGAAACACTGCAATCGTGAATCCTTTACCAGGTACTACAATATATACCGTTACAGCAGTGGACCCATGTGGAAATACTGTTTCTACAACAGTGTCAGTGACGGTTACGATTCCGCCTGTGCCGACGGTAGTTATGGCTACACCCGCGACAATTTGTCCTGGTGCGACATCAAATTTAAATGCAATTTCTGCTGGCAATCAAATAATATATTATGATCAGGCTGTAGGTGGAATTCCTTTAGGATTTGCAGCAAGCGGTGTTAATTTTCCGGTAACACCGTTGGTAACAACTACATATTATGCTTCTGCAGCTTCACAATTTTTACCAAGTGGTTCACAAACGTTTAATTATACAGGAGCACCACAGACTTTTATAGTTCCTCCGGGTGTGACTTCGGTAACTATAAACGCATTCGGTGCACAGGGATTTGGTCAGCCGGGTGCTGTAGCGCCAATTAGTGTTCCAGGTAATGGAGGTCGTGCACAGGGTTTAATGTCTGTTGTACCTGGCCAAACGCTTACTGTTTATGTAGGAGGACAAGGTCAGGCTCCGTCAAATGGCTGGAATGGTGGTGGTCTGGGTAAAGGTGGTGTGAATGGTGGCGGCGCCAGTGATGTAAGAACAGGTGGTGTATCGCTCGCAGATAGAGTCATTGTTGCCGGTGGTGGTGGCGGTGCCGGTGGTGATAGCTGGCAATGCTTAGTTGGTGGTGGTCACGGTGGCGGCGGTATCGCAGTGGGTAGCAACTTTGTAGGCGGCGGCGGCGGTGCCGGATACACATCGGGAACCGGATGCGGAACTGATGGAGGCAATGCCGGCGGAATAGGCGGAAGTGGCACCCACGGCGGCGGTGGCGGCGGTGGCGGCCTAGTAGGCGGTGGTACCGGAGCTGTTGGCTCAGGTCCTGCGTTTCCAGGAACTTTAGGTCAAGGTGGCGCATCATTCGATGGTTCGTCTTGCGTATATACCGGCGGCGGCGGCGGCGGCTACTATGGTGGTGGCGGTGCAGCAGGTAATAACTGTGGCGCTGGCAGAGGCGGTGGTGGTTCATCATGGACCGGCACTTTATTAAATCCAGTGTTTCAGGGTGGTGTTCAAACCGGTAACGGCCAGGTAATTATTTCCTGGAGCGGCGGTACAATCTGTGAATCAGCAAGGGTACCGGTTACGGTTACTACACTGGCAGCACCGGTTGTGACCGCAAGTGTGAATCCGGTGCCAGCATGTGCTTCTTTACCAATCACCTTAACAGGAACAGGCGCTCTGACTTATAACTGGAATCCGGGTGGCATTGCTCTGAATCCTGCAACGATACCTGCACCTTTGGTGGCAACAACATACACAGTTACAGGAACCGATGCCGGCGGATGTACAGCAACATCTACAGTCGCAGTTACAGTGAATCCAACACCAAATGCTACAATTACCCAATCTCCGGCTAATCCACTGGCATGCGGTGTCATCCCAACCTTAACAGCACCAATTGGTCAGGTTTCACCTCCTCCGGGAGCAAGATATTATATCAGAGATGCCGATCCATGGGGTTCTGCAGCCTTTACCACAGGTTTGAATGCCGTATTCGGAGCAGGTAACTATATAGCGACTACTTATGCTTTAGCAACACCGGCAACTGTTTTTGTACCAGGTACTCAATTTGTTTATCTAGAAGGATCATCAGGTACTGAGGCAGGACAAACCGCCTACCTGGCAGCTAATTTACCGCTGATTGAAACCTGGGTGAATAATGGTGGTAGATTGCTCATCAATCGTGCTCCTAATTCCGGTGCAGCTACTACAAATTTTGGTTTTGGTGGCGTGACAAATAATTACAGTAACGCACAGGGAACTGTAAATGTTACGGCTTTAGATCCGATCGGTGCAGGACCTTTCGTGCCCGCCGGATATGGACCATTTACAGGTAGCAGTTACTCACATGC
>JADYYU010000062.1 GCA_020853515.1 Chitinophagaceae bacterium
GAAAAGCCCAGCCATGACTTAATTTTTATCTTATTGACATGTTCATTATTAGGTCCTGCCAGCGAATCACCTGCCTGTACCAACTCAATGTAATCCGGTATCAGTTGCAGTCCGCCCGGATGATAATGTGGCAACAGCGAATCACTCGACTGACCCAAACCCGCCATCAAACGGATCGCGGAAATAGGTCTGGGTGAATCATACCACCCTTTAATACCCCAGGCTGCTATGGCTGCATCATGCATGGCCCCGCCCAACATAAAATACGATTTAATATCCCATTCTAATGCCGGCAAAACATCTCCGCTGCCCTCCATGATTTTCACAAAAAGCGGATGATCACTCACCCTGTTAAGCAACACAAACCAATGCCCCGGTGGCGTTTCAGAATTCGGACCATCTGCCCAGTATTGTGAGATTACCCTCGTATAGTCGCCCCTTTTAACCAGATTGGATGCATAGGGCAGGTTAGTAACCGGATTGACGGCATATCCATGACTGGTATCACCACCCTGCAAATAATTATAATGTTGAGTCAGTTGACCAAATGTGGAGGGCAGAATATTCAGATTTCCAAACTGATTGGGCGAAATATCGATCATAGCGGTATCATCCGGATCGAGATGCGACGACCAGGTGGCTACCATCTGATGTCCCCATTTAAACAGCAGGCTGGATGAGTCATTTACATCGGTAAGACTCAACTGAGGTGGAGTTCCCGGATCAAAATAAACCGGATATGAACCTCCATTAGATGTGTAAACTGTTTTGGCATTTTCAGGCAATGCAAAGGGAATCACCCTACCCCATTCAGGACAAATAAATTTAGGTGTATTGGGAACCGGATTGTTATTCTGATCAAATGAAACGCTTAAGGTAATCGGCTGCCATTTGTTGACCTGTGTCATCGTTGGATTGCCGGCTGAATCTACCATCAAAGGAGCATTCGATGGTATATAATTAATATAAGTATAATCGTCGATCTCATTAGAGGTATCGTTTAGCCCAAACTGTATGACCTGGGAAGCAATATAATTACCCAGATCGGCTGCAGTCCCATTTTCGTAATCAGTGGTGATATAGTTGATATCATAACCCAGGTTTTGCATCAGCGTATCAAATCTGTATAAGGTAATGGCAGCGTTGGGAGAATTGGTATAGCGGTAAGTCAGCACCCTGTATGCAGCATAGCTGATGGCTTCATTTTGTGCTGCCAGCGTGTCATTGTTTGCAATAGCAGCCGCACCGTTAAACGGAAAAAACTGTCCGCCTATTACATTCCCCAGCAAAAAAGGTGTTGCTTTAGCATCATAAGCCGCCCAGGCATCAAACATAGCCAGTGTAACATGAAATAGGTTGCGCGCCTGCACCGGTGGACGTGCCAGATCTTGCCTGATTGCCATAAGTTGTACTTCATTCCAGCGTCGCGCAACGGAATATTGCGCACAGATATTTTGCCAGGTAAGCATAAAAATGACGAAGACGATACTTTTTAATTTCATAATGGAATGATAAGGAATGATAATGGATCGCAAAGATATTTTCTTTAATGAACTAAGCCTTTGAACTACATGTATATTAATAAATACCATGTTTTTATATTTGAAAATCAACTATCAAACAATAAATAAAACATACATACGTATTTAAAAATGTGTTATAGATGACTTTCTAAGCTTACACACGGGTATTTTCGCCCTTATAACACGCCATCTGGCCAGAAACACCCTGAAGTATGTTCACCGGTTTGGGTAATTTGCACCCTGATATGCGCGACTCCCTTCCAACGTTAGTTTTTAGATAAACGTCTATTGACAAGGTATAAATCATGAATCAATTAAACCATTATGAAATATTCAATCCTTTACATTTGTATTCTTTTGCCGCAATTATTGCTTGCACAAATTCCATGTGCTCTCGACAATTCATTTAGCGGCGATGGCAAATTAGTCAGTGACGGCAGCCGTTTACTTGAAAATATCGTGGCATTGCCCAATGGAAAATCAATCGTTGCGTATAATGCTTTCGGTAATGGCCATGTCTATTTGCGACGTTTAAACAACGACGGTTCTGTTGACAATACATTTGGCACAGGTGGTAAAACTACCATTCAGGTAGCGAGTCTTAGTACTGATGTCAAGGACATGATCTTTTATAATAATCAGATCTACTGCTGTGGTTCAACCAGCACAGGGTCTGACACCTATCCTTTTTTTGCACGATTTTCAATAGACGGTCAGCCAGATAACACTTTTGCCAATAATGGTATAAATACCAATCCGCAGCATTATACCTACAATTCCATGATCATGGAACCCGGCACAGGAAAAATTCTGATCGGGGGAATGAAAGATTTCGATGAAATCGTAGTGATCAGGGTTCATAGCAGTGGCTACATAGATGGCAACTTTGGCAACCTGGGTGAAACAACTTTTAAAACAGGAATCGCAGGCGAATATTATGATACCAGACACTTAAATATAGATAAAAACAACAAAATTATCTTAACCGGTAAATACCATGTTACCCAGGGAGTTACTTTTTCAAAAACGTTTATTGCACGACTGAATGCCGATGGCAGTAAAGACAATAGCTTCGATAATGATGCGATCGCTTATTATAACAGTGCAGCCGGCAATTACGATGAAGGCCGCAGAATATTTGCCAATGCAGCAAACGACTATGTTGTGTGCGGAGCTACCTGGAAAGTTAATCTGGATTACGATTACGCTATGATGAAGGTAAAAAACAACGGAGTATTAGACAACAGTTTCGATATGGATGGCTGGAAACTGTTTAACGTGGGGGGTAGCAGTCCTGAAGAATATTTGCTGAATGGCATGATGATGCCCAATGAAAATATACTCATGACCGGTAATCAAGGCAGCGGCGATACCGTCTACTTTTGCATGCTTATGGTAAAGCCGGATGGCACACCAGATCATAATTTTGCACCCAATGGTATTTTTAAACATATTTTCGGTGTCAATAATAACAACAGCAGTTCAGCCCTTGCTTTAAGCGATGATGGTAAAATATATCTCGGTGGATATACCAGAACCTGTGCTAATGGCACTTGCGGACCGCTTTCGTCCGGTATTGCCAGATATACAGGTGGTCAGATTCCAAATTCGATCCGAATTTCTTATGAATCTCCCAAAGGCTTAACCGTTTTCCCAACCGCATTTTCAAAAAATCAATGGATCCATCTCGAAGGGCGGGCAGTTGATGCTGCTTCAATTCAGCTATTTGATCTGCAAGGTCGTTTGGTATCATTTGATTTCGACAGCAACCGCATAAAATTAAACAACACCGTACCGGGATATTATATCATAAATATTCATGATAATCATCTTCAGCAAACCACAAAAGTTATTCAGTACGAATAGCAATACCTAAATGGTTTCTTTCATTCTCTATGATGAGTACCCTAAGTCGCTTTTAAATCAGCCTGATATTAATTCAATTCAATACTGCTAACAATATTTGTTTTCTGGCATGTGCAACCTGGATATGTTCTGCATACAGCTCAGTAAAGACGCTGGCATTCCATAGTATCTGATATCCCCAACCCTGAGGTGCCATTCTTTACAGTTCGACTTGAATGAAGATCAAGCATACGATGACCGGGCGCATTTTATCGCGAATAGCGTTTGTAAATAAAGATGGCCAGAATTCCAAACAGTACATTTGGAATCCATACAGCGATTAAAGGATGCAGATTTCCCTTGACCGCAAAGGTGGTAGAAAACTGCATGAGAAAAACATAAATCGCGCTGATCATAAGGCCCACTGCCAGATGAACACCGCTGACACCCCTTACTTTGCGCGAGGCAATGCAGGCCCCCATAATGGATAGTACAA
>JADYYU010000063.1 GCA_020853515.1 Chitinophagaceae bacterium
ACCGTGGATTTATACAACCGAAACTGACAGCAGTGAAAACAGGAGAAAAGATTACCGATGTAAAAATAGAATATCCAACCTCGTTCTTTGCACAGATGATGGAGTATGGTAAAAACTACAGTTACCTCGGCACGGTCAACTAAAATAACAGCAGATAAACGGGCCTACATTTTATGACTATAATCCGGATTTTTTTCAACTTGGCAAAGTTGATGGAAAATGAACTTTGTACTAACGTTTGTCGGCTAAGATTCGTATTAAGAGCATGAGAAAGATAATGGCGATTTTAGTAATTACGATCACGCTTTCGTCGTGCTGCAGAGAATATCATTGTGTGAGGGAGCCGGGTTTCAGCATCGTCTTTGACGGATACTCTAAGACTGACCTCGATAATGTAACTTTATATTACTTTCCGCATGGCGGGCAGTTTGCACAGGCAATTGATAGTGCCAGAAACCCGGGTTTGTTTATGGACAGCGCATCTTCTGTGTTGCTTGCGAGCATACATTACGATTATCGGTTAACCGTTTTTGCAGACACATTCTATATCAGCAATCTGCAGGATGAGGTCACCACATTTACTTCCTGCACGGGTGCTGTGCCTAAAATGGGCACTTGTCAATTATCTGATCAGTGTATTGTTTCGGGGAAAAATATTTCCAGAGCTGGCCGCACAATTACTATTCATAAATAGGAATTAAGCATAAATGCACAAAATAAATTTGGCTACGTATCATAGAATCAAAGAGGTTTTCTGTGGTGAGGCAATTACTTCGAAGCTTGTTGTCCCAATCGAAGGTTCATTACTGCGCGCTTAATTTTTAAATAATTTTTGCGTGTTGTAGTGAATATACATAAGATTTGTTTCAAAATTCAGCAAGTACATTCCTCGCGGCAAATCAGACAGCATCCACTGATTTAATCCCTCTTTCATTTTTCGCTTAGCAATGACCTGTCCGGCAATATCGGTAATTGACGCACTGACAGTTTCTCCTTTTTCAAGAGCCAGAAAAATATTGATCGCATTACTAACAGGGTTAGGATAGATATGTATTTTGCCTAATGAAACATCAAGGTTTGCGGTCCTTTCAAAACAATTGAAATCGTTGTAATTTCCTAATTGATATTTGCCGTCTGTTGCAATATTTAAATAGGGTTCTGTTGTTACGTTATAGGGCAAATCATTTAAAAACCAATAATAAGCCGGAAAACTTACGTTAGTTGCTTTTAATAGAAAATTTTCTACATACAGACTTTGATTCAGATGATATTCATTATTGATCACCACATTTGAGTCAATGTTAAAAACGCAATCATTTGCGTCCTGAGTGTACATAAAATTATAGATGCCGCTGTCTAACTTAAAATGGAAATCCTTTGAAGTGATTATCTCAAAGTGAAAGGTATTCAGAATTTTGTCGTACAAAGTGAGCGTAACCGGCAATTTACCGTGAACGGAAATGTAAACATCATTTTTTCCCTGCATGCAATCGTAGTCAATCGAATTCAATTGGCAGCTTACAGGCAAATTCTCCAGCACAAAGGACCCTGCCGCTGATACACTGCAATTTTTTGCATCTTTTATCCGGGTGAAGTTATAATTGCCATTTGAAAACAATAAAGAATCTTTGTACTTGTAAAAGTGCAGACTGTCGGGAATGTTATCGTGTGTAAAGTAAACTGTAAATGGACTGGTGCCCGTAAATTCGAACTTCATACTGTTTTTGTTTACACTGCAATCGTAATCATTCCAGGAGATATGGGCTTCCGGTTTAGTCGTTTTTATATAATGAAATGTGTCCGAAGTGTATCCTAAGTTATTGAGGCTGTCTTTAATATTTTTTATAAAATAATTCCCATCCTGGTACAAGGGTATATGGCAATAATTTGATTGTATGGTATAGCTTGTACTTAGTAAGTTGTTACGGTATAAATCAAAAGTAAAGGGAGCTTTTCCCAACAGGTTAACTTTTAATATTGTACTGTCCGTATTACAAAGGCTTGAATCTTCCGAAAGACGGGCAATGGGCATGTTCATGCATCTTTGAAAAAAGGTGTCGATTGTACTGCATGGTGGAAATGAATGGTTGTAATAATCATAAAAAAAAGAAACATTACCTGTGGCACCTAAAAAATTTCTGGTAAGACCGCTGTCTATGTCATTTTGTACGAGAGGGCTGTCATTCATAGCTTGCGTGAGTAAAAATTGGGTATGTAACTGCGACAACCTGTTTCTCACTGAATCCTTATCATACACCAGTAGATTGTTACCGTACGACATTAAGTTAACCATTTGGGAATTAAAGTCGTTGTCTACCAGCACACTATAACCTGATGCAACGATCGCCGCGTCCGGTTCTGCTAATAAAGAAGTCCACAATGCCACAGTACCCCCGGTAGACAAGCCCAATAAAAAAACCTTTTTATATTTCGTCTTTAAATATTTCACCAGGGCAACCGTTTCTATCAGTCGGTTCAGACCCAGGGCCTTATTTTGAGCATTCAGGTAATTTGTGAGAAAGGAGGGTTGGTAGGAAGGTAAACTGGTAGCTTTTTTACGATTAAATATCATAGCCCGATGATCTTCATTTGGCATAGAGGCCACATAGATATCACCTGTAGGTTTTAGCAAATTACGCACATAGCAATTTAAATCATGATAACCTGTACCGTCAATAATTTCTTTCAGCAAATTTGTGCCGGTGCCCGAAATAATCACAAATGCATAATCAGTATTATAAACAGGAGCTGACATTGAATCCAGTACTGCATAGCAATAAGTACTTTTATTATTTAAAGAAAAAGCAACTTTTACAAAAGGATCCTTATTGCCATATACTTTTATGTTATTGGCTACTTCATAATTATGTATGGTAGCATTTATTGCAGTATCCCGCTCCAGGATATTTGACACATACATTTTATGGTAACAATCAGCAAACTCATCATTGTGAAATTTGAAACTGCTGTCTATCTGATCGTAAAAATTCTGTATCGACGTAGGTTCTGTATGATGATACCAAATGCCGGGATAATCCCAGTATGACACGTATGGCATTTCGTTATAAATACTATTTAAATAATTACTGTCAGCGACGCTTAATTGCGCAACTCCGGTATGATGAAAAAATAATAAAACGGCAAGGAGCTTTAAAAATGTGTGCTTCATAAAAAAACCAAAGATTACAAATCTAATGCATTGTTGCGTAATTGTGCAGAAAGTCTGTATTAAAGGGCTCTATTAGAAGGAACCCTGTGATGATTTTAATCTGCAGAAGGGATAAATCTACAAATACTTAAGGTGCCTGAGTCCTATTTTCTCCACCGAAGATTTTCAAACACCAGTTGCTGAAAACTTAAAGCCCTGATTTTGTATTCATTGATCATCAGCGAATCTTCTAAATTGCTGCTGACAAAATCGTTGTTATAATAATCGGCACCCACATAGCCCCGATCGTTTACATAGCCCGCTCCGCCATAAAATACATAGTAGGCCGCTGAGGGCGTAAATGGATTCAGCATATTACGCGACCAGGGATATTTTTTGCTGTCGATACCCATCTGATGCAACAAAGTGGCTACTATATCTAACTGCGAAACAATTTTATTCCATTTTTTTCCCCGCCATTCTTCCATTAATGCACCGCCGGCAAACAACAGGGGGATTTGTTGCCGCATGGCCGATTTGCCATCCCATTGTTTAATACTATTGTGGCTATGATCTGAAACCAATACAAATAAGGTGTGATCATACCAGCTTTGTTTTTTGGCTTCATCAAAAAAAAATCCAAGCTGCCGGTCTGAATAATGAACAGACTCTGTATACTGTTTTTCAACATCTGTTGCTGAAGAATGCCAGTCGCTTTCTGCGGCAAAGTCGTAGGGCATATGTGTACTCATCGTAAAAAAACCCTGAAAAAAGGGTGCCGTGCTCGTATTCAGGGTCGTCAGCAATTCTTTAAATGTAAACTCGTCATGCACCCCTAATTTTCCGGTCGGGTATTGCTTAAGATCATTAGCCTCTTTGAGTTGCTGAAACTTTTTTTCTAATAAATACCCGCGCAGATTGCCAAACATCAAATCGCCCCCATATAAAAATGAGGTGCGGTACCCCAAAGAGATCAGCTCTTCGGAAATGCAGGGCAGTTGCGCTATTTTTCCAGGCTGATTGGCAATAGCCATCCGGTGTGCTGCCGGGTAGGCACTGAGTCCGGTTACTATGCCCTGATCTGAAACATAGGCATCACTGTAAGCCTTTGTAAACAATAAGCCTTCTGCACACAATTTGTCAAATTCAGGCGTACAGCCTTCGAGGCCGCCTAAGGCTCCAACATTGTCCGCACTCCAGCTTTCAAGAAAAATATAAACAATATTCGGTCTGTTGCTTTTTAAAATTCTGATTGTTGAATCTTCTGCTACGCGGTAGTCAGCAGCGACCTGCCGTTGTGCTTCCTCATTTGTACTGATCTTATAAATTGAAGTGTCCGGTAATTTTGAGTTGATATCAATATCCTGCAGCAGGGTGTAAAATGGATTGACAGCCATATCGTTGGCCAGCGTTTCGTTGCTGAAATAGGCGAAACTTTGATTGATAGCAACATCTCCGACACCACCCCTGACTGCGATAATGCCGGCGCCCGAACTGATTAAAAAAAAGAGAAGCGCGGGGAATATTTTTTTCTTCCATGAAGTCTCCTGATCTGTAGTCAGTAAACGATGTATTTTTTTCCGGTAAAAAAAATGAAACGGTGCAGTCAGTGCAGCCAGTAAAATAATAAACAGGATTATTAAGTGCGAAGAAACGGTTTTATAAACCTCTGCCGGATTTTTAAAATGCGACAAGGCCTGCATATTGATCTTGGCATTCCATTCTTTATACAATCCCGCATCCGCCAAACCGACGGCTACATACATCATCAGAAAACATAGCATCAGCACTTGCAAGGTTTTTGCCAGAACGGGTTTGTTGGTAACAAAAAAGGCAATGGCCAGTAACACTGCAGGTAAGGTAAACATCGCCGCCACCGACAGATCCAGTGCCTGACCTTTGTAGAATGCCCTGAAGATTTCAAGGCTGTTATTTATTTTAAGGTCAACAGGCAGTTGATAAAGAATAAAAAAAAAGCGATTGATAAAAAATACGGCAAACCAATAGGCTATCAGTAACAATGAAAACACAGTCAGTTTTTTCATATTTTATAGAATAGGATGGCGCGTAAACGCTTTATTTCTGTCAAACAGATATCGGTAAGTACTGAGACGTCTCACTTCTGAAGCTTCCAGGTTATGTGCCAGATTCACCATCTTAGGATTGAAGTCGCCAATCCATTGCATTTCATATTTATCATAACGGCGGTTGGGCTGCACCACTTTACCACACTCCACAATCATGTAGGCATCGGTACCTTTACCTTGCCACTCGGGCACGATACCGTACACGATTCCCACAAACCGTTTACAGGCTCCGGTATATTTCAGGTACAAAAAATGCAGTTTTTGCAATAACCCAAATTTGCCGTTGAAATGCTTGAAGTATTGATTCAGATCCGGAATATTGACCCACATCCCGATCGGTTCGTTTTTGTGATACACAAACCATGCAATTTTTTCGTCGATCACCGGCTTCATTTTTGCAAAGATCAGCTTGGCCTGTTTCAGTTCGATCGTTTTACCGCCTCCGTGCTTTGCCCAGGCTTTATTATAGATCACAGAAAAATCGGAGGCAAACTGGTCAATATCTTTTTTGGTGATATGCTTCACACTGAAGTCGGGATGTTTTTCATAATAATCGTGCCACTTCAGCATTTTGTCGCTCAATGGTGTGCTTACATCCATACCAAAACACAACTGATGAAAGTAGGGTTGAAAACCATAATTTTCAAACAATTGCTGATAATAGGGCGGGTTGTAATTCATGCAGTAAAGCGGTTCGTCAAAACCACTCACCAGCAATCCCCACCAACGGTCGCGTTCGCCAAAGTTGATAGGGCCGTCCATGGCCTCCATGCCTTTTGACTGCAGCCAGGTTTTTGCATGGTCAAACATAAAATTGGCAGCTTGTTGATCATTGATGCACTCAAAAAAACCAACACCTCCGGTGGGCTGTTCCTGTGCATACTTTTTATTGATAAAAACTGCAATGCGACCGATATATTCACCGGATTCATTTTGTAGCAGCCAGCGTTCACATTCGCCCTGCCTGAAAAATTTATTTTTTTGCTGATCAAAAACTTCCTCAATGTCTTTATCTAATGGTTGTATGTACTGAGTATCATTTTTGTACAAACTTACCGGAAACTTTATAAAATCAGCAGCCAGCTTCGAATTGTTTACAACTTGTAATTTCATGTGAGTTACAAATGTAGTTTAAACGCATTTCTTATTTCAGAAAGAGGGTCATTTTTTAAATGAAGAGCCGCTTAATACCCGATGAAAATTCCTTTTCGCTCTATCACATTCAAAACAGGCACTTATATGAATAATTATCAGCTTTTAAAATTATCTTGTGCATATAATTTGTTCCTATGAAAAACATTTTGGGTTTGCTTTTATTAATGCATATCTGTTGCAGCATACAGGCGCAGATTGTTCCTGACTCTGTGCTGGTGAAATACAGTGCTGATTCAAACAAATTGAAGAAGGGGAGAATATTAAGCAAATATTTCAACTTTGATTTTGAAGGCACGGAAGATGAAAAACTCGCCATGCTGCTTAAAACCAAACTGTATTTTGAAAGTAAAAAAGAACCCGTTGGTGCAGATTACTGCGAAGCATTTGTAGTCAGTTATGCATGGAGTAAAGGCGACTATGCCATAGCACTTGAAAAAGGACTGAATATTCTGCCAAATTTTGAAAGCCGGAAAGATACCTTCGGCATCATACAGGTTACCAACTCACTGGCGATTGCATCCAGCGACTCAAAAAACTATACGCAGGCAATCGAATATCTGAAGCGCACATTACAATACTCCACCAGTAGCCATGAACGGGTGGGCGTCATTACTTCGCTCAACAATATGGCCGATATCTATAACAAGTTGAAACAAAAAGATACGGCACTCTATTATATCCAGCAGGCCTATCTGAGATCGCGCGAATATGACAGACCTTACCATAATAGTCTTGTACTGACTACCATGGGAGAAACCTATATTTTAAGGGGAGAGTACGAAATTGCCAAACCATTTATTGCCAGAGCGGTGTATTATGGTTTTCAAACCGACGATTCGTCCACCGTTTCGTATAATTACAGTAGTATGGCCAATTGTTTTTTTGAACAACAGCAGTATGACAGTTCACTGTACTACGCCAGTACAGCCCTGCATTATGCCACACCTTTTTACAAGGCAGAAATGCTCAAGGCAGCAGAATGGATGTACAAAAATTATGAAAAGAAACACAATACAGACAGTGTCCATTTTTATTATGTGATGGCTACCGAGCTGAAGGATTCCTTGTATAGTCTTGACAAAATCAAAAATATACAACAACTGAATTTTCATGAGCAAATGAGGGAGCAGGAGAAATTGCAGAGTAAAATTGAACAGGATCACCGCCGGATCAAAAACCTTCAGCTTACAGGCATAGCGATTTTTATTATCACCTTTATTTCTTTTATCATTATTTTCAAGGTAAAAAGGAATAATTCTGCTTCCTTAGAATTTTTGGGAATTATGGGGGTATTACTGTTATTCGAATTTTTATCTATGCTCCTGCATCCATTTTTGGAGCGCACCACGAACCATAATCCGTTTCTGATGCTGATGAGTCTGGTGTCGCTGGGTGCTGTTATAGCGCCACTGCACCATAACATGACGGCATGGATGAAGAAGAAGGAAGCGCGTGATCAGATTTCGGCGGCGCAAAAGAAGAAACCCAAGCATTGAATAAAATAAATGGATACCCCCTGATCCTTACCGGCACTGCGCTTCTCAGGCTGCGGTACGGCCTTTTATTTAAAATTGGGCATCGGGTGTCTGAACCGCTCTGTTAACTCTGGTGGAGGTATAATAGCTATTTAATAGTATGCCAACTTTCGGATCTGTTTTTCTCCTTTGTTTAACACCCACCGATCGTTTATCTTTGCAGCCTTATGGAATTGTCAAAAAATTATTTGCCTCAGCAAACAGAAGATAAATGGTATGCTCACTGGCTCGAACAAGGATATTTTAATTCAACACCCGACGATAAACCGGCCTATACAATTGTCATTCCGCCACCTAATGTCACGGGGGTTTTGCACATGGGCCATGCCCTGAATAATTCTGTACAGGATGTACTGATACGCTATGCCAAACTAAAAGGCTATAATACCTGCTGGGTGCCGGGTACCGACCATGCTTCCATTGCTACGGAGGCCAAGGTAGCGGCCATGCTCCGCGATCAGGGTATTGATAAAAATGATCTGAGCCGCGAAGAATTTTTGAAATATGCCTGGGAATGGAAAGAAAAATACGGAGGCATTATTTTACAACAATTGAAAAAACTCGGTTGCGCACTTGACTGGAAGCGAACTGCTTTCACCATGGACGACGATTACTACAACGCGGTGATCGATGTTTTCATAGACCTGTATAATAAAGGCCATATTTACCGCGGGGTAAAAATGATCAACTGGGACCCTAAAGCGAAGACTGCTCTGAGTGATGAGGAAGTAGTACACAAAGAAGTGAACAGTAAGCTGGTTTATATCAAATACAAACTGGCAGAGGATGCCTTGAGTAGCAGCACTGATGAAGTCCGGTCTTCCGACAGCATCACCATTGCCACCGTACGACCCGAAACCATCCTTGGTGATGTGGCCATCTGTGTGCATCCTGAAGATGAAAGGTATCAACACCTGGTAGGCAAACATTGTTATGTTCCACTGATCGATCGTAAAATTCCGATCATAGCAGATGACTATATTGACATTGAATTTGGCACAGGCTGTCTGAAAGTAACACCGGCTCATGATATCAACGATTACAATCTGGGTGTAAAACATCATTTGCAGGTAATCGACACACTGAACGAAGACGGTACCATGAGCGCAGCGGCACAGTTGTATGTGGGTGAAGACCGATTTGCGGTACGTAAAAAAATTGTAGAGGATCTGCAATCAGCAGGTCATGTTGAAAAAGTAGAGGATTATAAAAATCAGGTAGGTTATAGCGAACGTACCGACGTGGTGATAGAGCCCAGACTGAGTATGCAATGGTGGTGCAATATGGAAACGCTTGCAAAACCAGCGCTGGACGCTGTGATGAACGACGAGATAAAATTTTATCCGGCTAAATTTAAAAATACGTACCGCCACTGGATGGCCAATATCAAAGACTGGTGTATCAGCCGTCAATTGCGCTGGGGTCACCGCATACCGGCCTGGTATGATGAAAATGGCCAGGTTGTGATCGCCAAAACGGAACAGGAAGCCAGAGAAAAATTCAGCATTCAAAACCCCGGGTTCCAAAGTGATGCGACGCTCCGGCAGGATGCAGATGTATTGGATACCTGGTTTTCGTCCTGGCTGTGGCCGATGGAGGTGTTTGGATGGAACAAAAACAAAGAGAATAATGGGG
Source organism: Chitinophagaceae bacterium (assembly GCA_020853515.1). Classification (GTDB taxonomy): domain Bacteria; phylum Bacteroidota; class Bacteroidia; order Chitinophagales; family Chitinophagaceae; genus OLB11. Next base: position 9,561 of record JADYYU010000063.1, read on the forward strand.
ATCTCAATTACTATTATCCGACAGCGACTCTGGTAACGGCGCCCGAGATCATCTTTTTTTGGGTAGCCCGCATGATCATGGCCGGTATCGAATACAGAAAACAAATTCCGTTTCAGCAGGTTTATTTTACAGGGATCGTTCGCGATAATCAGGGTCGAAAAATGAGCAAGCAGCTAAACAACTCGCCTGACCTGCTGCAGATGATTGATGAATATGGTGCCGATGCTGTAAGGTTTGGCGTACTGATCTCTTCTCCTGCCGGTAATGACCTGTTGTTTGATATGAGTTCGGTAGAGCAAGGCAAAATGTTTTGCAACAAGTTGTGGAATGCCTTAAAGCTGCTGCAGATTCTGAAGCAGAAAGAACAGGTGGAAAACAATAACGAAGCAGAAATATTTCCTTCCGTCTATTTTGCAGCCAAACTCAATCAGGTAAAAAGCGAAATTGATGAAGATATCAGAGAGTTTAAGTTGAGCGAAGCACTTAAAAAAGTGTACAGCCTGATCTGGACCGACTACTGTAGCGACTATCTTTAATGGATCAAAACCCCACAGGACACACCCATCAATAGTTATAATATTGAGCAGGCTCATACCTTCTTTGAAGAGCTGATGAAACTGCTGCATCCTTTTATGCCTTTTGTTACAGAAGAAATTTATCATCATATCAGGGAAAGGGCAGCCGGCGACGACCTGATTGCAGGCAGTATAAATACGGAACTGACGGCTGCTGCAACTGACATTGAAAAAGGAGACTGGCTGAAAAATCTCATTACACTTATCCGGGATATTAAAGTGAAACAGGGGCTTAAACCCAAAGATGAAATTACACTTTTCCTTCCTGCAGAGTATGAGCAGCATCTGAGGAGTATTAGTGCTGTGCTGGGCCGATTAATTTTTGCCCGGGAGATCCGGTATGCAAGTCAGGCTCCTGAAAATGCGATCGCCTTTGTGTACGACAAATTTCAATGTTATTTTACCACAGAAAAAGCGATCGATCATACGCAGCAGAAAGAGCAGATGTTAAAAGACATGGCATATCTGAAAGGATTTTTGCTAAGCGTAGAGAAAAAACTGGGGAATGAAAAATTTGTGCAGAATGCAAAACCGGAAATCATTGAAAATGAAGTTAAAAAGAAAAATGATGCCCTGCAAAAATTGAAAGTTATTGAAGAAAGTATTAACTTGCTTTAGATTTTTTAATAATAGGAATGAAATATAATAAACTACCTCTGGTTTTTTTGTTGTTTGCAACACTCTGCCTGGCTTCCTTTGATGGCCAGAAAGAGCCAGTTTCCAATCGCTACAAAGCCTTTTTCGGATGTAGTTACACAGATAATACAACCATTGACGTTAATACCTTTAAGCAGATCATGACTCAGCCGCTGTGTGCTAAAGACAGCAGCAATAATATATTCAAAGTGAAAAGTTTTACGGTAACCTATGCAGAAAGAGGCTTGTATCAGGATGATGAAGGCCTGCCGATCATTGTCACCGATTACTCATCTGATAATTTTACCGGAGATACGCTGAACACACTCTGGAAAAACAATTTCAATGAGC
>JADYYU010000064.1 GCA_020853515.1 Chitinophagaceae bacterium
ATCTGGCAGCGGGTACTTACACGATCAGGGTAGTAGATACGGTAGGTTGTGAATACATGACTACGTTTACGATCAATCCGCCTGCCAATCCGCTGGGTAATACGATGACCAAGCAGGATCTGAATTGCAACGGCAAGGGTAATGAGGGTAGTGCAACGGCCAATGTATATGGTGGACAACCTCCGTATGTCTATGAATGGAGCACTACACCGGTACAGAATACAGCCTTAGCCAGTACCTTATACTTTGGCTGGTATAATGTGCTGATAGCAGATGCCAATGGTTGTGAATACCGTGATTCCGTGTATATCGAAGAAGGGCCATGCTGCGATGTATCGTTTATACCGAATGCGTTCTCACCGAATGGAGATAACAATAATGACGAGTTCAGGGTATTCAGTACCGCAGGTATTATACTGATACAACTGGAAGTGTATGACCGTTGGGGTCAGAAACTGTGGAGTACTGCAGACTGGCGTCGTGGATGGGACGGAACCGTAGACGGAAAAGAAGCCGGCGTGGGCACTTACTTCTATGTGTTCAGATACACCTGCACCAGAGATGGAAACTCTTATATTAAGAAGGGCGATATTTCGCTGATACGTTAAAGACGGCAGGATATGAATGCCCTCGGGTGGCGGGTCAGATATTGACAATTGAAAGGCGGAGCGTATATGGTGGACGTTAACCCGCGTTAGCGATTGCAGTGGAAAGCCCGGAGGTCGGCCTGTACAATGGCTGCGTGTGTGGCTGGCAGGCCGAGGACTTGCAACGAAAAGCGCGCCCGAACGCCCACAAAAAGGAAGCTGTCAGGATATTACCTGATGCTTATTTGAAAATTATTTTTATTTTTATAAGATGAAAAGAATAATTTATTCATTACTACCGCTGCTAATGCTGTTTTGCCTTTCGCTTAAAAACAGGGAAACGAAAAGCAAGATGGTGAAGATAAGCGAGCGAATTTATGTCTGTGAAACAGAAGTTTCGAACAGGGAATACCGGGAGTTTTTAAATGCCTTGCTTGCCGCCAACGCAACAGATAAATATGCGAAATGTCTTTACGATTCTGCAAGGTGGAAGGATGCGCTCACTTTTGCAACGCCGCTTACTGAATATTATCACCGGCATGTGGCCTATAATGATTATCCGGTTGTCAATATTAGCCAACAGGCTATGGAATATTACTGTGAGTGGCTGGCCGAAAATTATGAGCATACAGTGGGTAAAAAATTTAAAAAAGTCGTTTTTCGTTTGCCAACAGATGGGGAGTATAAAAAGATGATCATACCGTTTTCAGTGAAAGAAGTCAATACAAAGAAGGCTGGTCAGAAATTGCCGCAGGCAAATGTGAAAGATGATCAAATGCTTAAAAACGGTGAGACTGAACTGACTGCACCTGTGTATGCCTATAAACCCAACAGCTTAGGTTTGTATAACACCATTGGTAATGTGAGTGAAGTTAGTCAGGAGGGCAAAATTGCCGGTGGGAATTTTACGATATCCCTGGCCGACTGTATATCCGGTCAGCATCAAACGTATACGCTGCCTGATGCCAGAGTTGGATTCAGGTATGTGATGGAAGTGGTGGAATTTTAATAGCCATTTCAGCGATCGTGGATGACATTGAAGTCATACATATAAAACAGTGCCAAGGTGATTCGCGGAGCTTTGTTCTTCTGATTTTTGATCTTCAAAAGTGAATGCTGCTTGTGCTATGCACCGGCCACAGATAAATACTTCGGATAATCTGCCGTGTAATTGTTTAGAAATCCGGCAGTTCGTTGCTCCATGAATGCAGATCGATGTCGAAGCAATGAAAGACAGGACCGTTGGTGATCGTTAAATATTTTACCTTCAGCGACGATTGATATGCCAGTATTTGATTCAGGGTCTGTTGATTCATTATGATGCTTTCACTTTTACATTCAACCAGCATCCAGGGGGCTGCATTTTTATAAATTAAAATGTCAAACCTTTTAGATAAGGAACCTACTTTTAATTGCCTTTCGATGGCAATGAGTGAGGCCGGGTATTTTTTTTCACAGAGCAAATAATTGAGAAACTGTTGACGCACCCATTCTTCGGGAGTCAGCGCTACATACTTTTTTCGCACCGGATCATAGATCATTTCCTTACCGTTGATCTCCTGAATTTTAAGATTTTCACTCATAGCCAATAGGCAGATTTGCTAGTTAGTCGGATGTGATGAAAAGTAAAGTTACATTATGTTCAGATATGTGATTGGAAAAAAACAAGAGATGGCCGCCGCGGCTCACCATAAGTAGCAGGCAATGGGAGAAAAAAATTATACACGTCAATAATTAATCAATACATTGATCGCACATTTCATTGTGCAGCGGATCACTCCACATAAATTAAACTTTGCTTCGTATTTAATTCTCGCAAATCTCTTTCAACTTTTGCAATGCCTGCGGGTAGGTTTCGTTCATATAATTTAAAAAATCTTCTGTGGTGTCTAAGTCAACCGTAATGGTAGTTGTACCGTTGTTTTCTTCAAACGTATAGTTTTCAAGTCCATTTGCCCATTTTTCCACTTCCGGCCCTTCAGTTATCTCCTGGTCTGCTTTCAAAAGACCATAATGTTGAATTGAAACAAATTGCTCCGGAATATTTTCAATGATTCTTGAAACCATGCCTCCCTTTTCACCATTTTCATCAACTCCTACAAATAAGATCTTACTTCCTTTTTCCCAGCGTCCTTCATAAGTAGAGGTGGGGTTAAACATAGCAGTCCATTGCTCATAGGAAGATTTATGGTTAAGGCCAAGCATTGTTTGATAGGTGGTGCCTGCAGGAGCATGGATCTCAACTTTAAATTGTAGTTTTATCATGATATTCAGATTGTCAATATGAATGATTCGTGGCTAAATTTATTTGCAATCAGCCATTTCAGAAAGGCCAATCAGTAATTTTAAGAACGGGAGCAATCGTTTAGCGGAAATAAAAAGCAAAGGACACTCAAAATGCACATGTAAAAACCTGTTTTTAAACCACCATTGGGATCTCGTTTGGATAGAGTTTGTTTTCCAGTTTGTGTTTGACTGCTTTGAAAGCTTCGATCGTCTCCATCACGTCCTGCTCAGTATGCACGGCAGTTGGTATCAGGCGCAAAATAATATGTCCGCGGGGAATTACCGGATATACCACGATGGAGCAAAAAATATTGTAATTTTCACGCATATCAACGATGAGTTGTGAGGCCTCAATAACCCCACCATGCATATAGACCGGTGTCACCGGGGAATCTGTATTGCCGATATCAAATCCATTCTCAGTCAGTTTGCTTTGCAGCAGATTGACGTTTTCCCATAGTTGTTCTCTCAGGGAGGGCATGCTTTTCAATAATTCCAGCCGCTTCAGATTGCCTTCTACGATAGGCATAGGCAGTGATTTAGCAAAAATCTGAGAACGCAAATTATAGCTTAAGTAATTAATCACCTCTTTATCTCCTGCCACAAAAGCTCCTATACTGGCCATACTTTTGGCGAAGGTAGAAAAGTACACATCAATTTCGTCCTGGCAACCTTGCTCTTCGCCTACGCCGGCACCTGTAGCACCCATGGTGCCAAAGCCATGGGCATCGTCTACCAGCAATCTGAAATTGTATTTTGTTTTTAATGAACAGATATGTTTGAGTTTACCCTGATCGCCGGCCATGCCAAAAACGCCTTCTGTAATCACCAAAATTCCACCACCGGTTTCTTCAGTCATCTTGGTTGCACGGGCCATTTGTTTTTCGAAATCTTCCATGTCATTGTGCTTGAACACATATCTGTGCGCAGGTACCATACGCAAACCGTCCAGAATACAGGCATGGCTTTCGGCGTCATACACTACAACATCTCTCCGGCCGCACAGGCAGTCGACAATCGAGGCCATACCCTGATATCCATAATTAAGTAAAAAAGCACTTTCTTTCATCACGAAAGCGGCTAGTTGCTGCTCCAGCTTTTCATGTAAAACGGTATTTCCGCTCATCATGCGGGCTCCCATCGGATAGGCGAGTCCCCATTTAGCTGCTGCTTCGGCATCTGTTTTGCGCACTTCAGGATGATTCGCTAGGCCCAGATAATTATTTAAACTCCAGATCACTCTTTCTTTTCCCTGAAAAATCATTCGGTTTGCAATTTCGCCTTCAAGTCTGGGAAATGCAAAATAACCATGTGCCTGATCCTGATATTGACCG
>JADYYU010000065.1 GCA_020853515.1 Chitinophagaceae bacterium
ACTGCAATATTGAAACCGCGCATAAACTTTAGATGAAAGTCTATTGTGGCTGGTGTGCTTATTAGTATAATGCTAAGTCCGCAAACATACTATCCGCAAATGGACAGGCATCCACTACTCAATTTGCAGCATTCGATTATTTACTACCTCATTGTCAACTTCCAATCTTACAAAGTAAGTTCCCGTAGTCAGAGAATGGACATCTATTTCTGTCTGATTGAGCTGGGATATCAGAAGCTCTCCCAGCAAGTTATACACAGAAACTTTAAGAAATGAATACTTGAAATCTACTTGAATGTTCAATTGGCCACTTGCAGGATTGGGATACAAACTAAAAGGAAATTTCGATGTTGCAGTTGCAAGAATACTCGAGGGAGCATTCCTGTATCGTAATACTATTTTGTGCGATGCTGCCGTCTTTTTATGATAATACATGATTTGCTTATCCGTCGTTAATGAGGGGGCTTCTATAAGCTCAGCTAGCAGCTCCGAAAACAAAACGTGCGGTATGGAAAAAGTGTCATTAACATTATTGCGCACAGCCACACATATTTCGAAAAGAGTGCCTGGTGTAATAGCCCCTTTGGGAAATCGGGTATAATACAACTCTAAATGATCGCTACTGATACAAGGTGCATAATATATAAAATTGGTATCCCTAATGGTATGCAAGAGAAAGTCAGAATTGGGCATTTTATTGAATGTCGAATCGTTTACTTTCTGGGCAATTCCTAACTCCGTTTCGCAAGGTCCCTGACAAATACCATCAAAGCGGGCGTTATTAAAATACATATACTGACCATCATTACTAATTCCGTGATCCATGACCAACCAACCGGGCATATTTTTGTAAAAACTACCATGAATACGACCAATACTGCTGACTGTCCCGTTGCTAAAAGTCCCATGAAACAAATTTTCCAGATCGGCCGGATAATTTCTTGTGGAAGTCCAGTAAAACGTATTCAGTGCATCCATATCAGCTACAGCATCTAAATGAGGTGGTGTCAGTTGGTTGGTGCCATTCAGTTCACCCATAAAATTAAAAACTGAATCATTCACCTTTGTAGCATAATATAATCTGGTATTGACACCATCATTCAAATTATTAAAGAATAAATAATTTCCATTTGAAGAAATAAAAGGCTCCATCGCATCAAAGGATAACCCGTTAATGACAACATCAATCTCCGATCCAAAGGCAGGATAGTTTTGACTTGTTGCAACAAACGGGCTGCAAAGAAAAATGGTTATGAGTAGCTCCTTCATTTTGTTTCTATTTTCATAATTTTTGAAAATCAGTAGGTGCAGCCTTCGCATACTAACATTTTTTCAGCGATTAAAAGCTACGTAAAAATACAAAAGTCTATTTATTAAACAATGTAGGACTAAAGGGGCTTAAGGTCAAGCCAGTAATCATGCTGACTGATATATGAGGGGTAGACTTTCCTCGAAGACTTTACAATAACTATAAACCTACAATTATCAATCTTGAATCATTGGCCAGCGCTAGCTATTTTGCTGGGTATTTTCAGAAGTGGCAACGGGAAAAATTTCAGTAAAATGTTTGCTTTATTGTTTATTGTATGTTTTTTATGCCCCCCCCTCTTATTCAAAATCATCATACAACAAATACTTCTTCCGGATACTTTTGAACTTTGTTAAGCCGGCCTGCCAGCTTGCGCTGATCTCTTCGTCTGATTTGTTTTGCATGATATGATAACGCAGTGTAACAGTACCTGTCAGTTTTTCAAAAAAATCATTGAAGAACTTTGTCTTGTCAGGTGTTAAAAAATAGGCATTCTTAATGAAGGTCAGATTCAGTTTCTTACGGATAATTTTCAGCACTTCATAAGGCGGCAAACGAAGATTGGCTCCATAGCAAACCTGATTCTCATACAGCGGACTTTTCGCCCCCTCTGTACTTTGAGGAGTAAATGAAAAGCCATTGTCTTTAAATACCGGCGCACCCCACACTTCAAAGGGCGTTTCTGTACCACGTCCTACACTCACCATGGTTCCTTCAAACAAACAAAGCGATGGATATAATAATACGGCAGTCGATGATTTCAGATTCGGCGACGGAGGCACAGGCAGATCATATAAGGTACTGTGATCGTATTGCTGACAGGGTATGATCTTTAAAGAACATTTTACCTTTCCACTCAGCCAACCCTCCCCATTCAGCATCCGGGCGTACTCGCCAACCGTCATGCCATGCACAATCGGTATGGCCTGCATCCCCACAAACGATCTGTTTTTGCTTTCCATCACCGGTCCATCTACATAAAAACCATTCGGATTGGGACGGTCTAAGATCAATAAAGGAATCCCCGCCTGCGCACAGGCTTCCATCATATACTGCAAAGATGAAATATAAGTGTAGAAACGGGCACCCACATCCTGAATATCAAACACCACAATATCAATGCCTTTCATACTTTCTTTCGAAGGTTTCTTGTTGGCCCCGTACATCGAGCTGATAGCAATACCGGATCTGGCATCCACACCACTTTTCACTTTTTCACCGGCATCTGCAGCACCCCGAAATCCATGTTCCGGTGCAAAGATCTGCACGATATTGATCTTGAGCGACTGCAAGGTATCTAC
>JADYYU010000066.1 GCA_020853515.1 Chitinophagaceae bacterium
TAAATTTATCTATCCTGAAGTGAAGATCATGCTGAACATCAATGCTAAAAAATAGTTTTTAATTGTTACAAATGAAAATGCTGTCCTACTGAAAGGGCAGCATTTTTGTTTTACAGCGCTACCGCATCCGAACCCTCCGCTCCATAGTAGCTGCGGGGCAGAATTGCAGTTGAATTAACATGCCGCTGTGTTGATATTATACGCGGCAAAGCGCTGTATGATGCCGCAGAAAGTGAGCAGCATTGCATGTTGATTAAAAATTCACAGATCTGATCTCGTCCAGCCCTGCATGGTATCAGTGTAATCAGCCTGTTGCCGGAAACTCTACGCAGGTTGTGGATTGCCGGTTGCTGATCCGAAAATGAATTGCCCCCGGCCTTACTGCGAATATCACCTTCTCCGATTTTTTTACATTCTTTAAATTTCTGAAGCCCTATGAAAAAATAGATGCCCTGTAAATTACTTCAGAATCAAGACCAGTCAGTGTGCCCTCGAAATTATTTGATCCATTTAATACCGCAACCCAATGCCTTTGTTTTGGTTACCGTAACTGGCAGACCTTTCAAAAGCTGCTCAGTAGCATTTTCAACATAGCGGTGCCTGACACTTTGAGGCTCATACGAATTGTCGTCAATGGCTCCGATATACTCTACCCTGAAAAAGTTTCCTTGTTTAGATAAAATAAAAACATGCGGGGTATTGGTGGCACCAAAATTTTTCGCAACCTCCTGGGTTTCGTCATGCAGATAGTCAAACGTAAACCCTTTGTCCTGCGCTCTTTCCATCATATTTTCGTATGAATCAAGTGGATATGCCTTTGCGTCGTTCGGATTAATAGCAACCACCGGAAATCCGAGTGGCGCATACTTATTATGCAAAGCAATGATACGGTCTTCATAAGATACCGAAAAAGGCCAATGGTTGCAGGTGAAAATTAAAATGATACCCTTTTTATCTTTATAATCTGACAGACTTTTAAAATTACTGTCAATATTTTTGAGTTTAAAATCTGCGATTGTGTCGCCCAGTTTATAACCTTTGTTACCTTCTCCTGCACGAACTGTTGTGGTCATACAAAATGACACAAGCAGCAAGATTACAATTTTGTTTATCATAGTTTTTATTTTATTTATTTATTTTTTCAGGTTCACATCCTGCATCTCAGTCGCAGCAACATTTACTTTCCGTGCATCAGTGCGCTTTTGATGTGCTGGCTTAACTGCTCAAAGTTAAGTTCTTTTTCGTTAAATGTGCGATACCGGGTCGCCTTATTCATGATAAGGGTGGCAGGCAATGCACCGCTCCAGGTAATATCTACTTTATCTATCCAGCTATTCGCATCCGGCTCGTTGAGCAATACCACAGTGGCACTTATTTTTTTTCGACTTAGAAAAGGCAGTACCGTTTCTTTGAGTTTTTTTTCATAATCCAGACTAACGAGTATTATCCTTACTTTTTGATCGGCGTTGCTCAGGTGCACCTTTTCAAAATCAGGCAACTCAGCCACACAGGGTGTACACCAGGTGGCCCAGAAATTAATCACATAAGTGGTATCGTTGTTTAGCTTTAATACTGAGTCAAGCCATGGCATTTTTACAACCTGCACTTTTTGGCCGGCAGCAGCGAGCCGAAGACAAAAGGAAACGAATAGCAATCCAATAAAGATTGTACGGCCGGTTTTTTTCATCTGACGAAGTTAATGTTTTTTTATGCAATAGCTACGGCTACCAATGCACCGGCGACATATACTAACAGCGCTGCGAAGGAAATATTTTTCAAATACCAGAAAAAGGAAATATTTTCAATACCCAGGGCAGCAACGCCTGCGGCAGAACCGATAATAAGGATGCTGCCACCGGTGCCTGCGCAGTACGCGAGGTAATTCCAGAAGAAATGACCGGAGGGATATTGCTCCAGTGAAAACATCCCTTGTATGGCGGCTACCAAAGGTACATTATCGAATACGGACGACAGTACACCGATCACAGAAACGATCAGAATATCGCTGTGTACATGCTGTGATAAGGTGTGGGCAAGCTGTTGCAGGATGCCCGCCGATTGCAAGGCAGAAACGGCCAGTAAAATGCCAAAGAAAAACAAGACGCTGGGCATATCAATTTTTTCGAGGGCTGCAAAAATCGACGGTTGATACTGCTCATGATCCGGTTTTTTCCGGTGAAGGGTTTCACTGATCATCCATAAAATTCCAACCGAAAACATCATACCCATAAAGGGGGGTAAATGGGTGAGCGTTTTGAACAGTGGCACAAAAAGTAATAAGGTAATACCTGCGTAGAAAATAATATTGCGTTCTTTTATGTCAACACTTACTGCATTGCTGACCTGTACAGGAATGAAATTGCCCTTTAGTTTGGTTAGCAGATAAGCCATGGGGACTAAAGCAGCTACCAGTCCCGGTAAAAATACATTTTTAATAATTCCCGCTGTAGTGATCTGATGTCCGATCCAAAGCATGGTGGTGGTTACATCGCCGATCGGACTCCAGGCACCGCCGGCATTTGAAGCGATCACCACCATGCCGATGCTGATATAACGGTCTTTCGGATCGCTCAATATTTTGGTGACCAGTGTGCACATCACAATAGAAGTCGTGAGGTTGTCAAGGATTGCTGACATAAAAAATGAAATCGCAGTGATGATGATCAGAAAGGTTCGTTTGTTGCTTGTTTTGATAGCGCCCGAAACGATCTGAAATCCCTGATGCAGGTCAATGAGTTCCACGATAGTCATGGCTCCGATCAGAAAGAACAGAATGCCGGAGATCTCGCCGATATGCTCAGCCAGTTCATGATTTACCACACTGTAATCTTGCTGATTGATGATGTAAAACACCCAGCAGCAAACGCCCATCAGCAATGCTGTAGCGGCCTTATCAAGTTTGATACTTTTTTCAAGCACAATAAACAAATATCCCAACAGGAAAATAGAAAGTAAGATCCAGATCATATGCGCAAATATAAGCCAAACCCCGCGCACAGCATTGAGCCCGTTTTTAATAATAATTGGCAGAGGCTCCTGAAATTTGTATTACTTTGTAGCTAAATCACTTTCTATGAACATAGTTATTACAGGAGCAAGCAAGGGAATTGGTAAAGCGATCGCTGAAAAATTTGTAGCGGAAGGTTGCAATGTATTTATTTGTGCGCGTACGGAATCTGAGTTGATAGAAACGGTTCAGGATCTTTCCGCGATCAACAATATTGTAAAGATATTTTACAGTGTGGTGGATCTTTCGGTCCGTACACAGGTTTCTGATTTTGCCGGCGATATTATCAGGGAATTTGGCAGGGTAGACGTATTGATCAACAATGCCGGCGTTTTTTTAGGTGGCAGCCTGGCAAATGAAGAAGAAGGTCTGCTTGAAAAAATGATGGAAACCAATTTATACAGTGCCTATCATCTTAGCAGGGCGCTGTTGCCCGGCATGATACAACATAAATCGGGTCATATCTTCAATATCTGCTCAGTGGCTTCTCACCAGGCTTACCCCAACGGGGGCTCCTACAGCATCAGTAAATTTGCTTTGCTTGGATTTTCGAAAAATCTGCGTGAGGAACTTAAACCACTCGGTATAAAGGTTACCTCGGTGAGCCCGGGTGCTACCATGAGTGATTCGTGGAGTGGTAGTATGGTGAGTGAAGACAGAATTATGGAGGCATCAGATATCGCAGAAATGATCTGGAGTATAAGTCAATTGTCGCCGCAAGCCGTGGTGGAAGATATTATAATGCGGCCTTTGCTCGGTGATCTGTAGTGCATGATAGGCCCCGTTGCCGGATTATGGTTTTTGAAGATCGCTCTGGCTGATCCAACCATAAATGTATTTCGGGCCTTTAGCCATGTAATGGATCCGGATGCCTTTTGCAGAAACTTCTGATGTATATACCTGATCATTTTTGATAAAATATTGCCCGGTTGGCTGCAACAAAGTGGCATCTTTATAGAGGATTGCTTTTTCACTGCTGATCTTTTTTACTTCTCCCATACCTTCCCAACTGGCAAACAAGTATTTATTGTTAAGTATTTTTTTTGTCAGACGAAACTTACCATCTGCATACACCGCGTGGCCAAATCCGCAATGTTCAGATCCTTCAGAAATAATTTCTATCAGTCCGGCTTTAACGGTGAATTTTAAAATACAGTACCCATCTGCATAATCACTTTTTTGTGAAAAACGTGCCTGCCCGTTCATTATATTTATTTGTCCGCAAATAAAACCATTATTATAGGATGGCCAGCCTCTGTTAACTGTCAGCCAAAAAGCATATTGCTCACCTTGCATTTTGGCCAGAATCAGTTCGCCGGATGCACCGCCGTCTTCTTTGCCCGGCTTCAGATCTGACATGGACCGGTTTACCGGATAGGAGTAGCTATATATTCCGGTAAAGTTATTTTGTGCAAATGTAAAGTGACTCAACAGGCACATGATAAAGAAGAAATGTAATTTCATAAGGTATTAGTTGATCCAGTTTTTTTCATCCTGAATGAGGTGACGCAATTGAACGTTGACATTGTATTTTTCCTTCAAATATTTTGCCATATGATCTGCACAGTAAACGGAGCGGTGCTGACCTCCGGTGCAACCAAAACTTATCTGCAGATTTTTAAATCCGCGTGCGAGGTAATCATCCATTGATATATCGACTATTTTTTTTGCATGTTGCAGGAAGTCGTTGATTTTTGTTTTTGATTCAAGAAAGTCAATGACCGCCTGGTCTCGTCCTGTGAGCTTTTTATATTCTTCAAACCTTCCGGGATTCAGCAATCCGCGGCAGTCGAACATAAATCCGCCACCATTGCCGCTGTCATCAGGCGGTATGCCTTTTTTGTAGGAAAAACTTTGTACACAAACCATCAGGCAGCTATCAGCGGAGTATTTTTTTTCGCGGTACTGTTGACTGATTTCTTCACCGGCAATTTTTTGTAACACATTAGTCAGCACCGGAA
>JADYYU010000067.1 GCA_020853515.1 Chitinophagaceae bacterium
AACAATTGTGTGTCCTGCGTTACAAAACCGATCTGATGTCTGAATTCTTCGATATCAAGATCGCGGAACGAAACCTGATTATACAGCAGGTCGCCTTCCAGTGGTTTGTATAGCCCCACCAGCAGTTTCACCAGGGTTGTTTTGCCTGAACCGGAGGGGCCCACAAAAGCAATAGTTTCGCCCTTTTTTACATTGAAAGAAATATTGGTGAGGGCATTTTCACGTGCTGTCTGATGTTTAAAAGACACCCCTTTAAATTCAAGTTCTTCGATCTTATTGATCGATTTTGGATTTGCCGGCCTTTCTTCCACTGCGGTATGCATCAGCTTTTCAAAATTGCCCAGCGAGGTTTCTGCTTCGCGATAGGCCAGTATGATGTTACCAAGTTCCTGCAGTGGCCCGAAAATAAAGAAAGAGAAAAACTGCATGGTAATCATTTGCCCGATCGAGAGGTGATCTTTAAACACCAGGTAGGCAAGCACAAATAAAATTGTTTGCCTCATCAGGTTTACAAAAGTTCCCTGAACAAAACTGAGTGACCGGATGCTCTTCACCTTTTTCAATTCAAGCTGCAGAATTTTACGTGTTGTGAGGTTAAGCCTTTTAATTTCCTGATTGGTTAGTCCCAAACTTCTGATGAGTTCGATATTACGGAGCGATTCGGTGGTGGCACCTGCCAACGCAGTTGTTTCCTTTATGATCGTGCGTTGAATAAATTTTATTTTTTTGCTCAGCACACTCATCAGGGCCGAAAGCAAAATGGCGCCCACCATGTAAATGAGCACCAGCTTAGGATAGGTGCTAAACGAATAGATCATTACAAACACCACACTTACAATTACACCAAACAGTACATTGATAAACAGGGTCATGAATTTTTCCGAATCAATGCGCACTTTTTCCAGTACAGCCAGCGTTTCGCCACTGCGCTGATCTTCAAACTGCTGATAAGGCAATTGCAAGGCTCTTTTCAAACCATCGGTGTACACATCGGCGCCAAATCGCTGTATGACCGTGTTTACGGTATAGTCCTGAAACGCTTTGGCGATCCGGGATGCCATGGCAACACTGATCATGGTGCCAATAAATTTCAGCACATTGAGGATATACTCATTTTGTGCAACTGCTTTATAATTTTCCTTGATATAATCAAACAGCTTACCAAAAAATACAGGATCGAGCAGGGAGAATCCGGTATTAAGCGCTGCCAGTAAAAATGAAAGTAATACCAGTCCTTTGTAGCGGGACAGGTAATGGAGAAGTATTTTCATATAATGGGCGCAAAGGTAATATTTAATTCAGTACGATGTCATGCTGAATGGTTAATGCATTCTGACTTTCCATTACACTTCGCTGCATGTTGCGGCTTCCTGCATTATGACACTGGTTTACCCAGCAGCCGTCCATTTTCATAGGTTACAAGAATATTATGCCCGTCTACTTTGCAACAGTATTCCATATCATATTGTAAACCAAATTTAGCTAATCTGAGGAAGTGAGAGCTGTCCTGTATAAACCCGTACAAATCATCTTTTGCCAGACGATATAAACGGGCGGCAGCCCTGGTACTGTCACAATTCATTTCAAACTGCCCGCCGATGGCATCATATACGGCCCCTGCAAAAAGTGAATCTTCCAGATTGTAGCGATCTTTCCAGGATGCACAGGCCAGTAATACGTTTTTGTTTTGTGATCTGAGGTAGCTACAAACTGCTCCCAGATTAAGAAATGAACCTGTTATGATTTCATTTGCTTCGCTGCACATGTGTAATAAACGGGTACCGTTGGTAGTAGTTAGCAATAAAGTTTTGCCTGCAATAAAATCCGGTGCATATTCAAGCGGGGAATTGCCATATTGCAAACCGGGTGCTACCTTTCCGTCGCGCTCACCGGCTGTAATTGAATGCGGTATGGCATGACCGAGCTCGATACATTTGTCGACCGAATCAATCGGGATGATCTCGCGGGCTCCATTATGCAAAGCGGCTGCGATCGTGGAGGTAGCCCTGAATACATCAATGATCACGACAATACTTTGCCGGATATCATACAAATGCAACAACGAGGGCGAAAAGCAGGTTTCTATTTTGGGTAAAGACATGTTTACTTTAAAAATTGATGAACGATAAAAAATGCAAGCAACTGCATCACGAAGCCAACTGCATAACCGGAGTAAAGCTGTTGCCGCGTATGGGCATTCAAAAACAGTCGGGCTGCACCGGCAACGCCAGCCAGCAAAATAGCCGCGATCAGCAACAGCAGCGCATTTTGTGTATGCTGAAAAGTACAGAGAATTGCAAAAGAGAGTACACCGCCCCACGCTGCTGCATGCATACTGATTTTATAAAAAATGGTAGCCATAAACACACCCGCAGTAGTGAGAAAAGTTCCCAATAAAAAACTTTCGGCCAGCGCTGGCACAGGAAACTGCTTATGCACCGTCCAAAATACCCAAAAATAAAACAGCATGGAAGCGATCAGCGGTCCGTAGCGCTCCTTATCGCCCTGCATGTGTATGCTATCTATGAACTTTAGCCGCCAAAGCAACAATACGACCAGCAGCGGAAACAAAATGGTATTGAGGGCCACAACCACCATCAACGACAGGGTAGCCTTTGGCGTAAAGCCAAAAAACAGGGTCGGACTAAAATAAATCAGAAATGCAAATACCAGCGCAGGTACAAATACGGGATGAAGGAGAATGGAAACAAATCTGGCCGGATAGGCGGTAGAGGAAGTATTTTCTTGCACGGCGGCAAAGGTAATATAAATTAGTTTTGACTGTTCTGTTTTTCAATGTGTTTCATGTCGCTCACATCGCAGTCAAAAAATAATCATGGGCGCAATGCTTGTACTTTCGGCTCAATCAGCCGAGCATTCATGATACTTCCAAAGTGTGCACCCATTTCCGGAATGGTGTAGGCCTGCTCAAGACGGTACTCGCCAATGGCCGTACGCACCAATTGTTGCAAATAGCCACCGCACTGCAACTGAGCGCCAAAATCGTGGGCAATACTGCGGATATAAGTTCCGCTCGAGCATACAATCCGGAAATGAATTTCGGGAAGGGCAATGCGGGTAATTTCGAATTCCTCAATCGTTACCTGCCGGCTTTTCATGATCACCTCTTTGCCTTTTCGCGCCAGTTCGTAAACGGGCTTGCCTTCCTGCTTGACTGCAGAGTGCACGGGCGGAAACTGGGTAATGACACCCATAAATGTTTTTCGGACTTCTTCAATTTGTGCGTCGCTGATGTGTTGGTAATCTTTGGTATTTTCAGGCATACTTTCAAGGTCGTATGTAGGGGTGCTTGCTCCCAAATGAATAATCCCTGTATATTCTTTTTTCATACCCAGCAGTTCACCCAACTTTTTCGTGAGTTTGCCGGTACAGCAAATAACGAGACCGCTAGCCAGGGGATCCAGAGTGCCGGCATGACCAATTTTCGCCCGTGTCCATTTTTTAATTTGGGTTACCACGCCAAAGGATGTCCAGCCGTATGGCTTATCTATCAGCAGCATTTCACCCTCGGCATACTGTAAGTTTTGCAGGTCTTTTTTCATAAAAGCCGCAAATATACGCTGAACCATCCGCCCGCCAACATTAGAATAAAAGATAATGTATTTGACGTTCG
>JADYYU010000068.1 GCA_020853515.1 Chitinophagaceae bacterium
AAAGATTATTCTGATAGTCAGTATTATATTTTCAGGGTGGCTTATCCAGGCGCAGGGAAAATATATACAGGGAAAAATAGATCAGATTCCCAAAGGTTGGTTTGTTGAGAAAAATATTTTCAACCTTAAATCAGCCACCACCGAAAACTATGATTTTTATAAAGATCTCACTGAATTTACGCTGGCAGATGTTTCTGCTGCTTCACTCAAAGAGATCGTAAGCAGCTACGAAAATGCACTTGAAATTCAGGTGCCTTATGAAGGCAGCACACTCACCCTTTTACTGACAAAAAACAAGGCCGTTTCTGAAAACACCATCGTGACTGCTCAGCAGGGTGACCAGAAAAGCAGATTTGACTATAAAACGGGCGCCTATTATTATGGTGTTGTAAAAGATGTTCCGAACAGCGTGGTTGGTATCAGCTTTTTCGACAATGATATCATAGGCACCATCGCAATGCCTGAAGGTAATATCGTGATTGGCAAAAGCAAACAACTCAACTTCGGCAGCGAAGAGTATATTATTTATAATGATAAGAATCTGAGGATCGAAAATCATTCTGCCTGCGGACTGACAGATGAAATGGCCAACACAAAAATACCCCGTTACAACGACACTAAAAAGCATACCCGCACCTTGACTACCAATTGTGTAAAATTTTATGTAGAATGCGATTATCAGTGCTATCTCGACTTTGGCAACAGTGTGCAAAACACTACCAATTTCGCATCGGGGCTCTTCAACCTGGTGAGTACTTTATACCTGAATGATTCGGTCGTAATTACCGTTTCGCAATTCAATATATGGACCGTTACAGATCCGTATGCAGGTGCTGCTAACACATCAGACGCACTCACTGACTTCAGTACCCAGATGTCAAACAACGGTTTCAATGGTGACCTGGCACACTTGTTGTCGCGCAGACCGATGGGCGGTGGTATTGCATGGCTCGATGTTTTGTGTGCTTCTGATTATTATAAATGCGGCGTGTCGGCAAGTTTAAGTACAAATCTAACTCCTTTACCAACCTACTCATGGAATACCATGGTGGTTACCCACGAGTGCGGACACAACATCGCTTCTCCACATACACATGCCTGCGCCTGGAACGGCAATAGTACGCGCATCGACAATTGTGCCGGCAATTATAATATAGCCTATCAGGAAGGAAATTGCAATTCGTTTCCGGTAAATCCTCCGGCCGGCGGCACTATCATGAGTTATTGTCATTTGCAGAATGTAGGCATCAATTTAAGTCTGGGGTTTGGCCCACAACCGGCAACGCTGATCCGCAATTCAGTTAATAGTGCTGCATGCTTAACCGATTGCAAGACCTGCCCTACCGGCATTATTATTACAGGCGTTATTTTAGACACCCTGATCGACTCCGATTCGTGGATAGCCACCTCCGGACAAACCACCATTTCCGGCACGGCCGTTGTAAAACTGGATCCCGATCCTGTAGCAGGTTATGTATTGATGGCTCCGGCCAATAACAGCAGTTTTGTATTAAGTGCTCCGGCAAACAATAATAGCTATTTTGTAGCACAAGCTTACGATGGATGTTCAGGTGCCACCCCACAAAGGCCGGGTGAAGAAAATAGCAATGAAGGCACCCTAAGTGACGCAACAAGCAGCGAATTTGCGTTGTATCCTAACCCGACTGCAAATCATATGTATCTGACCCATGCCGGTATCGCGAACGAATTACTCACTTACGAGATTTACAGCATAGACGGCAAGTTATTGGCTGCAGAACGAAATATAAACTTCAACCAGTCATATAGTGTCAATTTGAATAACATCTCCACCGGACTCTATTTTATTAAAATTCTCAATAAAGGCACCATCAATACCTTGAAGTTTCAAAAGTATTAGGCCTTTTTAAAATGCTAAATCTTACTTATTGATATGCCCCGGCATCTTGGTAAGTAAGATTTTTTTATAGGCTGATTTTTGCGATGCCAGGGCTGATCGGGTGCTTGCAGCAGATTGATGACCGTGCTGTGTTAAAATTCATAAAAAAAACAAATAGTATTCTCTTAAGCGATATTTTTTTCTATTTTTGAAGGCTTATGAACAATGACCCGGTAATAAATACTAAGATTAAAAAAGGAAAAGCGACGTATGCCTATTCTATCATTGGTGTGGCGCTCGTGTTATTTCTGCTGGGATCTTTAGGATGGCTGGTGATCAATGCAGGCGAACTGTCAAAATCATTTAAAGAAAATATAGAAATATCAGTGATCCTGAATGATAATACCCGGGATGAAATGGCCGTAAAACTGAAGGATATCATAGACAAACAGTCCTTTACCAAATCATCACAGTACATTACGAAAGAAAAGGCTGCCGAGCAATTCAAAAAAGATTTTGGCGAAGATTTTTTACAGGTGCTTGATTATAATCCGCTGTACACCTCGGTTAATTTTCACCTGCATTCCGATTATATGAATACAGACAGTTTGGTAAAGATCGAAAAGTTTTTGCTGCAGAGTAATGTGGTGCGGGAAGTTTTTTATCAAAAAAATCTGGTAGACATCATGAACAGCAATGTGCGCCGCATCGGTATAGTGATTCTGGCGATCTCGCTTTTTCTGATATTTTCAGTGATCATTCTCATTGACAATACCATACGTCTCGCAATGTTCAGTAATCGATTTTTGATCAAAACCATGCAAATGGTCGGTGCAACCCGATGGTTTATTGCCAAGCCCTTCAACATCAGAAGTGTAATCAATGGTGTTATCAGCGCCATGATCGCTATTTTGGGTATTCTGATTTTAAAATTCGTAGCCGAAAGCTGGTTGCCTGAACTCAAATCACTAGCCAATATCAAGTGGCTAATTATTTTGTGTTTAAGTATCATGGCAATGGGTATTATTATATCTTTGCTCAGTACACATCGTGCAGTGATCAAATATCTTCGAACCCAACTGGATGACCTCTATTAAAAATTAAATGTAATTCGTATGTCTAAAACAACAAATACAATGTCCGAAAATCAGGCTCAGCCCATGGCCGAAAGGCCTGCAGCAAAAACAACAGGCAGTGCCGGCAGACCATTTATGCTGTCGAAAGACAATTATACACTGATGTTTATTGGTCTGGGAGTGATCATTTTGGGATTTATTATGATGGCAGGTGGCAAAAGTGCCGATCCGAATGTATTTAATTACGATGAAATTTACAGCGCCCGACGCATCACCATAGCCCCAATTCTGGTATTGCTGGGTTTGGCAATTGAAGGGTATGCCATTATGAAAAAACCAAAAAACGGCATTTAATTCGTTTTCAATGAGTATACTCGAAGCGGTCATCGTAGCCATCGTTGAAGGGCTCACAGAATTTTTACCCATATCTTCAACGGCTCATATGGTGATCTGCAGTTCGCTGATGCATTTTGAAAAAGATCCTTTTACCAAATATTTCGAGATCTGTATTCAGTTTGGTGCCATCCTTTCTGTTCTTGTCCTGTATTTTAAAAAATTTATCAATTTTAAGTCCCCTGCATTTTACTTAAAGCTAATTATTGCAGTCATTCCGTATCTTGTACTTGGCTTTTTGCTAAACGATTTCATCGACGACAAACTCGAAAGTCCGCTTTTTATTGCAGTCATTATGATATTGGGCGGTGTGCTGCTGCTCTTTGTTGACCGGTGGTTCAGCGCCCCCCGCATCCTGCGTGAAGAGGATATAGACCATAAACTGGCTCTGAAAATCGGCTTTTTTCAATGCTTTGCTATTATTTTCCCGGGCCTGAGCAGAAGCGCCGCTACCATCATTGGCGGTATGAGTCAAAAGATCTCTAAAGAAGTAGCCGCAGAGTTTTCTTTTTTTCTGGCGGTACCTACGATGGCCGCCGCTACCCTTTATAAAACACTTTCCTACATAAAAAAAGAAGGGATGTTTTCGGCTGAACAGCTTACCACGCTTGCCATTGGTAATGCAGTTGCCTTTGTTGTTGCGTTACTAGCCATTAAATTTTTCATCAATTTCGTGAAAGAAAAAGGATTTAAAATGTTTGGCATTTACAGAATTCTTCTTGGAAGTGTGGTACTCATACTTATTTTTATGAAAGTCATTGGATAGACAGCTATCGTGCCAAAAGCTCACTTCTTCTTTTCGCTTTTTTGTTCTGTAGCCTTCTCAGGCGTTTTTACAGCGACCGACTTACGAATTTTATCAAATTTCGGATCTTCCCAGTTGATCAGCAGGTAGTAATACTTTTTGATCTTATCCTCATTCAGTTTTACAAAATCTTTAAACTGACTGTACAGATCGCTGTGAAATAAAGTGATCAGCACATAGCAGTCAAGATATCCGATCTTCTCCATTGCCCGCGCAAACGGAAATAGTTTTGGACTGGCATTTGTCAGCATTTTTTCCCAGGCATACACTTCAAGATATCTTTCCTGTGTTTTGTCGTT
>JADYYU010000069.1 GCA_020853515.1 Chitinophagaceae bacterium
GCATCTTTGTATCGTTCAAACTTTTAAGGTGAAACCATACGTATTACATTCCGCCGCCATACTTACATCATTGGATACTTTTGCAGGTATGAAACAGATGTATAGTGAAATGCTGCAGGGACGTGTTGTATTGGAAATGCCGGGCCTCGTTATAATCGAAATGGCCAATCATTTTATTGTTGAATTATACACAGAAATTGCAGAAATGCCGACCTACTTATTTAAAAATCAGCGGATGGTGTTAGGTTATAAGACAGATGATATACAGGAGGCCTATCAAAATTTATTACAATCGAACTATCAGATACTCTGCCCGGTGCAGCAAGCCGGAGACTGCTATTCCTATTTTCATTATGCGGCAGCAGACGGTCAGATATACAAGATCAGTGAATTGAATAAAAACAAACATTCTTAATATAAACACTTAAATAAAAAAACATGAAAAAACAATTTGTAGTTGCCTTAAGCGCAATCACCCTCGGACTCTTATCATTTGCAGCAGATCAAATGAGCACCTGGAATTATGACAACGCCCATGCAAAGATCGGATTCTCCGTATCTCACATGACTATTTCTGATTGCGACGGTTACTTTAAAGATGTAAGCGCCACCATTAAGGCCTCTAAAGCTGATATGACGGACGCGGTTGCTGAAATGACAGCCCAGGTTAGTTCGGTTAATACAGACAATGAACAACGTGATCAGCATCTGCAAAGTCCCGATTTTTTTGATGCGGCAAAGTACCCGACCATTACTTTTAAAAGTACTTCTTTTACAAAAACTAAAATGGCCAATTCTTATGTTATAAAAGGGAATCTGACGATGCATGGTGTCACCAAACCAGTAACTTTTGCTGCTATCATTAAAACAGGTACTAACCCGATGAGTAAAAAGGAAACTGCTGGTTTTAAAGTTACCGGCAAAATCAATCGTAAAGATTTTCAAATTGCAGAATCAACTCCTGGCACTATGGTGGGTGAAGAAATTACCATCAACGCCAATGCAGAATTTATTAAAGTTTAGTCAGCTATCATAACTAAAAAAAAAGGAGTTCCGCCCGGAACTCCTTTTTTTTATATATAAAGTTATTTTTTGTAATGCTCAGAAATTGTATGCATGAGTCGAAGGTTTAAAATGACACATCGTCTGAAAGATTCACATTTGAAACAAATCAAAAATCTTTCATGTTTTGAAAATTATTTTTTCTCCAATGCTTCCAGACGTCTCATGAGCATTTCATTCATTTTTTTTAAATCTTCTATCTGTGCCTGTTGTTCCTGAATGGCTTTTACCAGCACAGGAGATAATTTACTATAATCAATCATCCATGGTTTTGTTTTTACATCCTCACCACCAGATTGTACAGCATTCGGATATACTTTATACAATTCCTGTGCGATGAAGCCAGTTTGTACATTGTTATTGTCAGCATCATCAATATAGTTGTAGTCTTTTACCTGCATTTGCAAAACACTCAGCAAGCCATATTTGGACTCTCTGATATTTTTTTTCAGTCGAAGGTCCGAGGTAGTCAAATATTGTATTGAATTTGGCGAGTTTTGATTAATTGATCCGATCCAGGTACCATCGGGCCTGATGATACCAATAATAGAAGTACTTCCGGTACCGGCGTTATTTCCACCATAAATCCACATGCCATCATTAAAGGACGGCGAATTGAAAAGGTTTTTTACCACAAGTGAAGGTGACTGGCTTGTATTGTTACTAATCTCCAATTTATAACCGGGTGCGGCGGTACCAATGCCAACTTTGCCATCACCTTTTATACGCATTAGCTCTGTTGACGCTCCTACACCATTACCTACATAAAAGATGTGGTTATCATTCGGTTGAGCTACCTGATATCTGAGGATATTTGTATTAACGCCAAAACCAAAATATTGATGATCATTATTTGCCAATTCAAACAAAACTGCTTTTCGGTTTACAAGTGCATTATTAAATTGCAAAGGAGCGTGGGGGGTACTGTTATTAATGCCAATATTACTGCCATCGTCAAAAATTTGCGAGTTTCCAATCGTATTTCCGTTCGGTGTGAATTTTGGTAAATAATTTAAAGTTCCGCTACCTGCAATGCCACCTGTAGTATCCGCAATACTTCTCCAGACATTTATTGAAGGCTGTGATATTTTAGTTTTAAAATACATATCAGAAGGTTGCACTGCTCCTGATACATACATGGCCCCGTTTGCGTACACATTGGCAGTGTTGTAACGCCATCCGTAAGTACAAGAGGCAGCAGTAAATTCAAACGTATAACTGTTACCTGCAGTAAGTGCCGGAGGTGATGCAAGTGTATATTCGACTTCCGTTCCTGACGCCAATACCGGTACAACAACGGCCTGAGTACTTAGGATGGGACCTGCAATACCATTTCCAGAACGAATATTTAATGTAGCCGGACCACTTCCACCATCAAGCATTACAGTCACCGAATATAAATTACCTGAAATGGCAGGGATGAAAGATTGGGCCATCGCGTTTCCACAATTACCGACACTAAACGTTAATTGCGTTTGGTCGATAGTCACCGAGCTGGGGACCGTTAAAAATGACTGTAGTTTACCTGCATCCGTATTGTAAATCATCATGCCCGGCGTTGCAGATATTAAATTTCGTTGTGCAGTATTCATTCTGGGCATTAATACCGAACCTGTTGTAGAAGTGATATCAAGTGCCGCACCCGCATGAGGTGAATTCGTACCCATGCCGACCCTGCCTTCAAACAGCGCACCGTTTACGGGTGCTGCGTCGGTGCCTGCATAGGTTGAGCCCACTGTAAGCCCTCCTTCTATATCTAATTTACTGGCAGGTGTAGTGGTTCCGATACCAACGTTGGCGCTTATATTATGTATATTACTATTGTTAACGACCCAATTGCTGCCGTCCCAATAGGCTGTATTGCCGGCTGTTGCGCCATTTGGAAGAAATCCGGTAGGCCCTTGTGGTCCGGCGGGACCAATGGGTCCGTCAGCACCTGTCAAGCCAATGGGTCCTTGCGGTCCGGTTGGTCCGTCAGCACCTGTTAATCCAATGGGGCCTTGTGGTCCGGTAGCGCCGGTAGCGCCAGTTAATCCAATGGGGCCTTGTGGTCCGGTGGCGCCATTTGCACCAGTTAATCCAATAGGGCCTTGTGGTCCGGTAGCACCCGTTGCACCAGTCAAACCAATCGGCCCTTGCGGACCGGTAGGACCTGCCGGGCCAATAGGGCCAACAGGGCCGGTTTGCCAGGATGCTAAGCCATTTGCATCTGAAACCAGAATTTTGCCACTACCCGGTGCGCCACCTGCAATTTTAACCTGTCCCGAAAATTCGGTATTTCCTGCAGGGGTAATGGTTACAATTGCTGGTGTACTGTTGATGCCCAGGGTGATTTGATTACTTTCTTTGTTAAGAATATAGGCGTTGTTTCCATTATTTCCAATATCGAGTCCATCACCGGCAAGGTGTCCTGTCGTGTTATTAGTGATCTTCAATGAGTTGCTGGCCGCAGCATTATTAATGTGAACATAAGTAGCTGGCAGCGCATTACCTCCCAGTCCGAGAAATCCCGTACTTTGCACAGCATTAAACTTAAGGGCTGTTGCTCCGGCACTTACTATGCCAATGCCCACATTGCCATTATTGGACAACAGAAAGCCACCATTATTGTTTCCAAATGCAAGTAAATCAGCATTAGGATATAAGCTTGCCATATTTGTGCCTGCAGCAGAACCCGCAGAAAGGCTATTATATTTTGTAAAGGTGGCATAATGACCAACAATATCACTTTGCATTAAGAATTTACCAAACCCTGCCGGGTCATCCTGTTGCATGCGAATGTATTCAGTGCTGCCGTTGGCGCGAATATGGAGCTTGGTTGCGGGATTTGGTACGGCGGTACCCAACCCCACTGTTGAGCCATTATCAAACAATAATGATTTGCCAATAGTATTCAAAGCAGTAAATTTGGTGAGATAATTCAGATCTCCGGCAACATGTGTCGCATTGGAGTTTACTGCGCCAGTTCGGGTTTTGTCATTTTTTCCGGCATCAGATCCGGCTCTGTCGGCATATAAAGCATAAGGTACCGAAAGCAGTTGACTAATTCCGGCTGTCATGTAATTACTTCCTCCCTCAGGATCAATTGAAACGCTGATATATTTATTGCCTGTTTCCCATTTGACGGCTTTCAGATTGCCACTGATTGATTGGCCGTTTCCGATTTGTAAAGTGTAGAGCCCAAACTCATTGGTGATTATTAGTTGCGTTTCCTCGTATTCTGGTATGACTGCATCTGCAGCAGGCAGTATGGCGAGTTTTAAAGACATATGTTTGTTGCTGATCGGATTGCCCTTAGAATCCCGGGCAATGCCCTGATAGTTAAATAATTGCGGTGCTTGAGCGACTGCAATTGACGCGAAAAGTATGCAAGCGAACGTAAATAATGAACTGATTTTTAATTTCATGTGATTAGTTAATTTTGTTTTGAAAGGGTTAAAATTGAAAAAATGCCTTTAAGATAATAGTTTTCTCATATAAAAGGAAGAATTATGGCATTTTGCCAACTTAAGTATTTCTTGATTAAAAATCGGCAGTTGAGTACCCGGCTTAAGTACCCTTCTCCTTGAATTACAGAAAAGGGCTCCCGCTTTTTGTAACGACATTTTTTGTTTAGGTAGCCGGTATTCAGAAATAAATTGCCGCATTCAATAACATATTCTTGATATGCAAATGTCATCAAGTGGTCCTCTTTCAATTGCACTTAATCCATTTAAACATCTTATGGAAAAGATTTTCATAGTGATTTAGTATCGCGTAAATTTTAGTAAATATAACTGGGGGTGTAGTTCCCCAACTAGCAGAAACATTTCTGCAAGGACTGCACGATGCAATACATGATTTAGCAAAATTAAATACTCAAAAATTACAAACCGTACATACTCGCCAAATATACCATAGCTGTCATTGCTACGGCACCCAGACAAAGTTCGCGGCGATGTACATTTTCAAACACATCATTCGCACTGTGGTGCATATCAAAGTATCGCTGTGAATCAGGTAATAATTCCATCACCGGCGTTCCGAATTTACGGTGTAAAGGACCTATATCGGCACCTCCTCCGTTTCTTTCCAGATTATAAATACCAAACGGTAACAATTGCGGCAACCATGACTTAACTTTTTGTCTTTGAGCGGCAGTCATCGTCATCGAAAATCCATAGGGCGTCGCTCCGCCTGCATCGGTTTCGATGGCCAGAATATGTTTTTCATTTTTTTCTGCTGCCAGATCGCAATATTTTTGTCCCCCTCTTAATCCATTTTCTTCATTCATAAATAACACCGCCCTGATGGTACGCTTAGGCCTGATGCCCAGCTTTGCAAAGGTGCGCAATACTTCAATACTCTGCACCACTCCGGCTCCGTCATCATGAGCACCTTCGCCGATATCCCAACTGTCGAGATGTCCGCCAAAAACTACAATTTCACCGGGAAGTTCACTGCCTGTGATTTCGCCCACCACATTATACGATTTTACTTCAGGCAACATCTCGCAGGTTGTTTTGATATACATCTTCACATGCGGTTCTTTATTCATCTGTTTTTCAAGTTCATCTGCGGCCAGGTTTGAAATGGCCACTGCAGGTATGGACGGATATTTTTTATTGTAGGCAATGCTTCCCGTATGGGGCTTGTCGTCGTAAGCCGAAGAAACTGAACGGATCACCACAGCGGCAGCGCCCATTCTCGCAGCCTCACTGGGGGCGCCCCATCTGTAATAAACGCAAGGGCCATAGCTGTCAAAAGTATTTACATTGGTTTGCTCGAAACGGTAATTAAAAAAGACGATCTTACCTTTCACATCTGCGGCATTCATTCTTTGCAACTGTTCAATATTATTAATTTTCAGCAAGGTTGCTTCTACGCCGTTTGAGCTTGTGCCGATGGCATTGCCCATAGAGGAAATGCTTACCGGCACACGCTTCCCTTTTGCATTGATAATTTCGGCCTGCTCGGTGCCCCTTACCCAATGCGGAACCATCACTTCCTGCAAATATACACGGTCGCAGCCCGTTTTCTCCATCACTTCCTTTCCCCACCAGACTGCTTTTTCTGCCTGTGCTGAACCTGATATGCGATGACCGATCTGTTTGCACAAATAGCGCAGGTCATTGTAGCATTCGTAATTAGTCAAAATGTAATTCGACATTTTTTTGAGGGTGGAACTATCCTGCCTGAAATTTTGCGCTTCGGCGGAAATGATTTGTATAAGGACTATTAGAAGGCCGAGCATTTTTTTCATTTGATAAGTACTGTTTTAATTACGAAGCACTAAATGTACAAACTCGAAAAAATATATACTCAATTTAGGAGATTATTATTTTTATGAGCGGTGGTAAAAAGCGATTGGTTTTAAAAAAATGAATACCTTCGCTGTATCAAAATCTGTGTATATGAAAAAGATGTTTTTACTTGTGTTCATTTTGTTATGTCTGGGGGCTACAGCAAAAAATACGATCACTTATTTAAAGCTTGAGCGCACGCCCTGCTTCGGCAGATGTGCTTCCTATGCCGTTGAATTTTTTAAATCAGGTGAAGTGGTTTATAATGGTAAAGCCAATGTAAAAATGCCGGGTACATGGAGGGCAAAAATGACTAAGACCGCTATGAGGAATTTTTTCAGACAGTTTGAAAAGTACACTTATTCAAAACTATCTTCCAGGTATAATGTTCTTTCAAGCGATCTGCCGGGTATGAATATCAGTGTGAGTGTTAATGGTAAACTTAAAAAAGTGATCCATGCAGATGCAGGCCCTCGTTTTTTAACACAGATCGGTGCAGACATTGATGAACAGGTAGAAATGCTGAACTGGAAATCTGATGAGACGCCTATAGACATAAAGGTGGACGTCGAAGCGGTGCCTGTTCAGGAAATTGCAGCGTCACCCGAAGTGTTTGAATATGTGGAACAAATGCCGGAGTTCCCCGGCGGAGATGCTGCTCTGAAAAATTATCTGCAAACAAATATTAAATATCCGGAACTTGCCAAAGAAAGCGGTGTGCAGGGCAAAGTATATTGCAATTTTGTAGTTGATAAAGAGGGTCATGTTTCTGATGTTAAGGTGATGCGGGGCATCGGTTATGGCTGCGATCAGGAAGCAGCCCGTGTGATAAAAGCCATGCCAACATGGATACCCGGCAAGCAAAACGGACGCAATGTAAATGTTCATTATAATTTGCCGGTGTTCTTTAAATTACAGTAAAATTTTAGTGTATCCTGAGTAGGG
The DNA here is from genome assembly GCA_020853515.1 of Chitinophagaceae bacterium. GTDB lineage: Bacteria > Bacteroidota > Bacteroidia > Chitinophagales > Chitinophagaceae > OLB11. The sequence goes on from JADYYU010000069.1 coordinate 7,290, forward strand.
CGGGGGACTTCGGAAATGACTACCGGAGGTTTATGGCATAGTTTCAGTCAAATGCTATATCTTTGACTGATAAATATTATTCGTTGAAATTCATTGATTATCATTTCGACCCCGCATTACAGGAAGGCCTGGATGCCATGAGGTTCGAAAACACGACACCCATCCAGGAGCAAGCCATCCCCATCATTTTAAATCAGCAGGACCTGATTGCAGTTGCACAGACCGGTACCGGAAAAACCGCCGCATTTTTGCTGCCAGTACTCAACAAACTGGCTACTGCCCATAATCCGCATACAGATACCCTTATTATTGTGCCTACCCGTGAACTGGCCTTGCAAATTGATCAGGCCGTACAAGGTTTTGCCTACTTCACCGGTGCCAGTTCGCTGGCCATATACGGTGGCGGCGACGGCATGTCGTTTGAAAATGAAAAACGTGCCCTCACACAGGGTGCCAACATTATTATAGCCACACCAGGCCGCCTGATGTCGCACCTGAATATGGGTTATGTCAAATTTAATCAGATCAAACATTTTATCATTGATGAGGCCGACAAAATGCTGGACATGGGCTTTGTCGATGATATTGCCAAAATTGCCGGTTATCTGCCGAAGCAAAAGCAAACTTTACTTTTTTCGGCCACCATGCCGCCGGCGATGCGTAAACTGGGTGAAAAATTGCTCGTTAATCCAGCTCAGATCAGCATTGCTATTTCCAAACCCGCTGCAGGGGTAACTCAAACGGCCTACATGGTGTACAACGCCCAAAAAAATGAACTGATCAAACATATTCTCAGCCTCAAGGAGCATCAGAGTGTACTGATCTTTTCATCTACCAAGCAAAACGTAAAAACACTGAACCGGGAATTGCAGCATGCCCGTTTAAAAGCCAAGGCGATTCATTCCGATCTCGAACAAGCCGAACGTGAGGAAGTATTGCGGGAATTTCGTGCCAGAAAAATTCAGATCATTGTAGCCACGGATATTCTTTCCAGAGGGATCGATATTGAAGACATCAGTCTGGTGATCAACTATGATGTACCCAACGACGCCGAAGATTATATACACCGGATCGGACGTACTGCCAGAGCCAGTTCAACCGGTGAGGCCATTACATTTATCAATGACCTGGATCAGTATAAGTTTCATAAAATCGAAACCCTGATCGGTAAGCCGATCGATAAATTAAATGTGCCCGAAAAGCTGGGTGAAAGTCCGGTGTATGATCCTAACAAAAAAGTAAAGACCGGGTTTAAAAAGCGACCTTATACTAAAGGAGCTCCGAACAGAAGATAAGTACTGACTTACCTAGACGCGGCATTATAAAAGTATTGATACCCCCTGCACAGACCTCCGCTGTTCGATCGTTGCGCCTGATTTTCGGCAATCAGTAAAATTCTACTACAGATAATTCTACTCTCCTGAAGGGGAGTTCATCATCTTTTAATATTAACATGCAGGGATCCCGCATGATCAGGTGGCAGGCTATCTTGTTTTTTTCAAACTGCTTTGCGATCAGTTGCATTTGTGCAAAGCAGGTTTCAATGTTTCTTTTATAAGCAGTATCGGCCAGACTATCTCCTGAATAATAATAGCTTTTCATAAAGATCACTACATCTGAACTGTCTTCAATAAATTCCTTCCAGTAATGGATAATTGAATCTACATGGTTTTGCGAGACACTGTCCAGTAGGGTATGTGTTGAGTCTGTCATGAGGTTGCACTGATACAAAGTGTCAATGAGCCCGGGTTGCTTCAGCCGGATGTTCAGAAATAAATTGTCGGGCAATTGATCATCTGTCAGCACTATGGTCTTTCTGAATGGCCGGTAAAACTGATCATCACATACGATCGTGTATGTTTTGCCCATTTGCAGGGCTTTGGTATAACTGCCATCACCGGCATTGCTGATTTCTTCTCCGACCGACGTTTTGTAATATGAATTTAAAAAATCAAGTTTTACTTTAAAAAGGCTGTTGGTGTAATACTTGTCTTTTACAAAACCCCGAAGGCATAAGGTCGGCACAGGTTGGATCGCTTCGTATAAATTAAATGAATAAATATCCAGTCCGCCACGTGTGTCATTTCGGTCAGAAGTGCAATATCCGACCGTACCCTTTGCATTCACCACTATAGAACCGTCAAATTTATCGGTGTTGATCGGTGCGCCCAGATTCACCGGTTTCTTCCAGGTATGGTCCTTGTTTTTTCTGGCGACAAATAAATCACTAGATCCCAATCCGATATGCCCGTTGCTGGCAAAGTACAACGTTTCATTATCAGGATGTATGAAAGGCGAGGTTTCGTCTTTTTCAGTGTTTATGACAGGTCCCAGATTTTCCGGTTTCGTCCATAACTTATTCACCACTCTCGATACCCAGATATCCATGCCGCCATATCCGCC
>JADYYU010000070.1 GCA_020853515.1 Chitinophagaceae bacterium
CTATTTTTGTCATCCCTTCGATATTGAGTTCGGCAATATTATTTTCACTTTCAAAAAAATAATATTTCACGTTGTATCTTTTCATCTCTGCCATCAGTGCAGCATAGTTAAAGTCCGTTTTTTCAATAGTGAAATATTGACTGTGTGTCAACAAAGCAATCACCCACATACGGCCTGCATCCTTAGTATTTGATGTAAAACTACCATGAATATTTTGTTCGCGCAGCGAAGCGGAAATATTGAAGAGATCTTCATTTTTGTGACTCAGATTTTCAAATTGATAAAGCGGAAATACAACAAAAGAAATTGCAAAAATAAGCGGCAAAATATGCCTGACGACCTTCTGCAGTCTGGACGCAAAACGATCATAGAGTATGGCACCCAATACCATCAGCAGTATGCCATTCAGCCAGATATAGCGCGTTTCAATATGCATCATTAAATAACCCAACGGCAAAATGCAAATCGTCATAACAAGCAATTGTCCGTCAAATATTCCGGAATCAGCATGTCCTTCCTTACGTTTGATGATCCAATAATAATACAATGACAGCAACAGCAAGGCCAGCCCCATGAAACTAATTTCCTGAAAGCAAAAAACAGTCACTATACACGTATGAGCAATCCGGATAACCCAGCGAATAAAATGCTCTGCAGACGTAAAAGGCGAACTCAGATTTTGCTGCGAAAGATATGGGTCTTCCCAAAACGAAGGCGAATCCTGATAGGATGGCGGTATCAGCAAGTCGATATCGGAGCGAAATGTTTTGCCACTATTGATATACCAGCTCATATTCAGTTTACCAGCATGCCCATTGAGCGACCACTCATGATACTTTTGATGGAGTGCGATTGTCCACGGCAGTATGGTTAACATGGCAAAAAACAGCCCGGCCAAAATCAAAGGCACTGCAGCCTGCCATTTTAATTTCTGCTGAACTATATACCACCAAATGGTTGCACTAAAATGCAGTATAAAAAAGAAAAAGCTATACGCTTTGGCGTAAAAGGCAAGCCCCATAATCACACCGCAAAGGATCGCTTTGCCATAACTGACCGGACGATCGGATTTATGCCACAATACAAATAAATATGCAAGTACAAAAATCATTTGCAGCAGATCACCGAACATCTGGAAGTATACAAAATAAACCATGGCGATACTTAAGGCCAGTTGAAGATAATAGCACAGATAGCGGCTGCATTTAAATCGCAAAAAAAGAAAAAAAGACTGAACAAGCAGCAAAGCTCCGACTACACAGTTAATGATTTTGGCCGACCACCAGGCATCGAGGCCATTTCGGATCCCGATTGCTACAAGCCAACTGTTGAGCGGGCTCCAAAGGCCATTGATACTTTTAAAATAGTCGCCTGAAGCCACCCGTTTTGCAATGGTGAGATAGGCTACGCAATCACTATCGAGATTATAACCCAATATAGGCTGCATGATTATCCAGAGCAGCAGATACACCGCAAGCGACAGCAGTAAGGGAAGGTATTTATAGAATTTGTTCATGCAAGGCACTAAAATAATCAAATGATCGCAACAACCTACTGCCATACCAACTAAATAATTCACCATCAACAAGAATTATGGTAGCCTGCGGCAACAGAATTTGCAGTTCGTCCATATGTTTTTGCCTGAATGGAAAAGGTTCGCTTGAAAGCAACACCAGTTCAGGACTCAATGCACGAATCTCATCCTCCTGAATCACGGGATATCTGCTGCGGGTTTCAACATTGTTAAAACCTGCAGTTTGCATCATATCATGAATAAAAGTATCTCTGCCTGCCGACATATAGGGACCTTTCCAGATCAGATATAGCGCTGACTTTTGCCGGCGATCCCGGCTTAGAAAATGCTCCTTATCCACTTCAAGTTGCTGCACAATTTGCTTCGACTTTTCGATTCGGCCGGTGATTGTGCCAAAATCGCCGATCATTCGCAAAGCATCCCTGAAGTTGTGAATATCACTAACCCAAACATTACAGGAAGCCTGCAAGATTTCAATATCCTGTTTGGTATTTTCTTCCTTATTGGCAAAAATGATATCCGGTTTGAGTGATAGAATCAGACCTGTATCCACATTTTTTGTGCCACCGATGCGTCTTTTTTGCCGGAACCAGACATCCGGATGCACACAGAATTTTGTAATACCGACCACCTCAGCATCAAGTCCGAGATCATACAGCAGTTCAGTTTGCGAAGGCACGATTGAAACAATGCGACCGGGTATTCCATTATATTGCAGGTTTCTCCCGAGCTGATCTTTCACCGAAAATATGTTTATATAAAATTAATATTACAAAAACGAACAGAATATCAGCCGGAAACAATACCCTGCCAAAAACTTCGCCAAATAGATACCGGCCGAAGAACATTTTCATCATCAGTTCTAACAACACCAATGAAAAATACATTAAACCGAAGATTCTTTTTTTCAGAAACAAACCCAGCCAGCACAACGTAAAAAGGAGTAAAGCAAAGGGGTGCGCATGCTCAATGGTAAAACCGTCGAAATCGGTAAACATCAGATAAAAGGAGTGTGCCGTAATGCCGATATGAAAAAGGAAGATACTTCCGAGAATAATTTTTGCTGTGCTTTGATTCATAAATATTTTTTTAGAAGCGTGTTCTGACCAACTTACCTTTTCAACGACAGCAGATCTGAAAAACTATTAAATACTTTTTTATAGGAAAGGCCCACCCCACCCCTTGTATAAGGAGAGCCTCCAATATCTACATTATTCGTCCGGTAAGCATTTGCCCTGAATCTGCCGTCGTTGGTGATCAGAAACTGCGCTTTAAAGTCACCATTAAAATTACTGCTTGTATTGCCTGTTGCGTCCTTGCCCACATCTACACTACTGCTGTAATCAACCACGACCCTGTTCTTAAGCAAGTTAACCGATACATTTGCCGAAAACTGATTCCTGTTTGTATTGGCCACGTTCACATCATTTGAAATTGTTTGATAGTTGACACCTACAGACACATTCTTAATGCCGGTCAGATTTTGAAACTGATTAGTTATTTCATTTGACACAGCCGTGGCTACCAGATCAGATACAGTAGATACAGCACCCTGACTGTAGGTTGACTGCGTTACGCCCTCAGAAGCTTTAAAGTCGCCCAGTAAAAGGAGTACGCCGGCCTGCTGAAACAGTTCATTTTCATCATTCCTGATTTGCTGCAAGCGCTTGTAAGCTGTGCTGCCGATCGATTTATTATCGGGCTGCATGATATCAAATTTGATGGTGGGAGATGACAACTGACCGGTAAGCGAAAGTGGCACCAGGGTGCGGTACTTTCGTTTTGCTTCCTGCTTGTCCTGATCGTCCATTTCAGTGTTGCTCACCAACGGATATAATGCGAGGGGGTCTTTTAATTCGTAGATGGCGCTAACGTTCATGTTTGCAGCCAGGGCGTCACCGGTCCAGCTAATTTTGCTCCCTTCTTCAATTTCAAAATCACGCTTTACCACACCCCTGAATTTAAAAAGATATTTCCCTTCTGTAATCACATAATTGCCGTATAATTCCATGCTATTACCGAGATCAACCACCAGTTTCAAATCACCATTACCCTTAGCCCTGATTTCCTCACCGGTATTTTTATCCATCACCACCACGGTTTCAATTTCAGGGGTAGCTTCTATATTCATTGTAAGACGCAGGTAATTGTTACCTTTCTTTTCTTCATCAGCCTGACTGCGGCCGATCTCGATAAACTTCACAAATTCAAACTTAGAGGCGTTCCCTGCTCCACCAAGCGGAAGATAGAAGGTTGAGCCTTTTAAAGGTTTTGCGTCCACATCCACATTCAGGTCATTAAGTTCACCCCTGATCTGCACATTTACTTTTGCGCGCACATAGCCATAAAATAATTCGCTGCTCCATTCGTTCGTGTTGAGGCACAGCAGATCATCCGATCGCATATTCAGGTCAAGATAAAAATCACTAAAACTGCGATGAGAAATCGTACCTTTTACTAATCCGGAAAAATTGCCGCTACGCTCATCAAATATCTGCACATCATCCATCTCGATCTTTTCATTGTTAAATCTGAGTTTTGCTTCAGGCACTTTATAAGTGGTACCCAGCAAAAGTACTTTCAGCGATGCGTCTTTAAGCGTTGCGCTGCCGCTGATCACCGGATCCTGCAACTTGCCGGACACGTTTACATTTCCGGTTACCTTTCCATGCAACCCCTGAATATAATCAGCAATAAACTGATTCACAAAGCTAATGTCTGTATTGTTCATGGTAGCTTTAAGTTGTAAGGTACTGTCTTTCAAATTCACCTCTCCACTAATAAATGCCACATCACCATTGCGGTTTACCGACGTACTTTTATCGATACGTATGATATTCTTTTTCAGATCATAGTTTACA
>JADYYU010000071.1 GCA_020853515.1 Chitinophagaceae bacterium
ATCGTTGTATTGCTGCACATTGATAGAGGGAAACTGATCAGGAATCACCGACACGGTATAGTGCATGGTGTCTTTTTTGCTCACCTGTTTATTGGAGATAATAATATTGTAGGATGTGTCTTTCATGAACCTGTAATTGTAAAAAAACTGGTTCATCTGTGTGGGCATATTCACACCCGTTCCGCTACCCAGGGCAAACTGCATCTGGTCGGTATGCTCGGTACTGAATACCCAGCGCAAGGTGGTTCCCTGCGGAGCAATGATGTCACCGATATTATCGAGGGTTTCATCTTTACGGCCGGTATAGTCGGGGTAATCAACCGATACTTTAAATTGTTTAATGACAGGTTTTTGCAACGTTTTGATCATGAATCTTTCACTTTCAAAACCGGCGGCACTCAGTGAAAATTCGATATTTTTTGAGACTTTAAAAAAAGTGTGACTAAAAGTGTTCCCATTATTTGTGTTGCTGCTGTCCTGTTTTTTTTGCATCATGATCTCCTGCCCGTTGCTTTTGATCAGTACATTTTCAGGCACCGTTTTGCCCAGTGTTTGTACCACAATTTCAATATCATCAAATTGCGGAACGTTCAGGTCTTTGTTTAAGATCTTAAAAGTAAAGGGGGCCTTCGGAACAAATTTTTCGGAGGGGGACAGTAATCGTTGGGCAGATTCCCTGAAGATATTGGGTGCGGCAAAAAGCATAAAGATCAGCACCAGCATGGGTGGCAGCACATAGGGTAAATATCGTTTGTTGGTAGCAAAATTAACAGCGGCCTGAAAGTGAACGGGCGTCAGTTCTTTAGTTTTTTGCTCAATGCTGGCTGCGATCAGATCTTTACTGATGGTATTGTGCAAACCTTGCTTCAGTTGCAGTACATTCAGCAGTTTATCCTGCACATCCGGAAAATGGGTGCCTATGATAGCGGCCGCTTTTTCGTGTGAGATCACTTTGCCCAGTTTCTGCATTTGCAGCAGGGGTATCATGATTAGATAAACAAGGGCGAAACCACCGATGCCAATAAAAACAATGAGCAAGGCGTAACGCAGCCACGAAGGGAAATAAAAATAATATTCACCCAAACTGGCCAGCACATAAAATGCGATAGCCGAAGCCAGAAATATCAGCAGGCCCCTGATCAGTTTGTTTGCATAAAACTTACGGATAAAGGAGTCGAGACGGGCAATGAGTAACTGGTAATTATCCATAGGAACCGCAATTTACATTATGTTGAAGTACAATGATTTTTTTTATTCCTTATTTTTTGTGAAATCGAATGGATGGCACTTTATTCGATTATGAGGGGAAAAGTCAGCGTATTTTCGTTTTCGGAGATATTCAAATGCAAAATATAATAGCCTTTGGTAAAACTTTGCAAATCAACGCCGTAACTGAAGTTATTTTTGTTTATGTTGAAATTATTCTGATAAACACTGCGGCCAACTACATCGCTAAGCGTAAGCTGCACTTCATTTTGCTCAAAACGATCGAAACGTATATTGAAAAACCCTTTAGCGGGATTTGGAAACACCACGATGGATTGCTGCTCTTTCACCGGCGCTACTGATTTAGCCTGAGTATAAATAAATTTACCATCGCGGTCAGCAATTTTTATTCTGTAGTGCAGGCTGATATTCCTGAGTGCATCGCTTACCCGGTATGTATTTATGCCATTCCCTTGGGAAGCTACCCTCGCAAAAGTTTCAAAGGTTTGAGCGTCTTCACTTCTCTGTACTTCAAAATAGCTGATATTAGTTTCGTTTTTTGTGTTCCAGATAATATCGTTTTGCAATGAGGAAGTTACCGACCAGTCAAAATATTCGATTCCAACTGCAAACCCTGCGGTAATTGTGCAGTTAGGATTTTTTGTGATCTGGTACCAGTTCCCGTTCAATGAATCGTCGAAAGAAAGCGAATTAGAAAGCCACACTTTCATGCTGTTAAAACTATCGCATGGCATTAATTTAAGAGTAACACACCATTCGGGATCGTCCATATTACAAACCGGATTTTGCACCCATGAGAAGCGAACCTTCATGGAGTCATTCACCACCGGACTATACTTATATTCTACAGGGCAGCTTGAACCAACACTTCCGATATAGAATCCTATTTGTAAGGTATCGTCTACCACACGAAACAGCGAAGTATCGCAATGTGCAAAAACACTGTCGTCGGTATAGTTGCTGTTGATCACATAATTATTTGAATAGATCCAGTTAGCCTGCGCTTGTGCATACTTTGCTGCACAAAAAAAGAAAATGAGTAAGAGGAGATTTTTTTTCATGCGGCTTCTATTCTTAATTAAAAGTAGATAATATTTTCAGAATTTTCGTTTCGAATTTCATTACAATGGAAACGCAATAAAATAATAGTTTATCTTTTGGCTGAATTGTTGTTCAAATTCCTGTAAACTCAGTGCAGGTCCACCTGAGAGCCAGTTTTTTAAAGTGGAAACCTGAAGTCCGCAATGCGACAGCAGCTCAAATACCCTGACCGGCGTGGCGTCATAAAATTCAGATGCACCTAAGCCATGTTCGAAGATGATCAGTGGTTTTGTCCGTTTAATGGTTTCAACAGCGCCTTGCAAAACCTGCAGCTCTGCACCTTCCACGTCGATCTTGATCATCGCAATGGGCATATTTTCCGGAATGATATGATCGAGCAGATCTGTTTCCACTTTGATCTCTACGATCACTTCATCTTTATTTTTATATGCCCGTTTTTGCAGACCGCTATATGCCGGATTCGACTTTACAAACTGAAAAGTGGTGCTTCCCTTCACATTACTTAATGCAACAGGACTGACCCTGCAATTCGTATTTTTATACTTTAACTCCAATGCCCTGAACATGTCCGGTATGGGTTCAAAGCCAATATGTTTACCTTCAGGGGCACTTTGTAAAAACAGATCCATGATCTCTCCTTTATGACATCCGATATCGATGCAGTTACTTCCGGGTTTGCAGATTTTTTTAATAATTAATTTTGTTTGCGCATCATACTCCATATTTTTTGTAAAATGAATGGGTATAAATTGCAGAAAGTACTTGATCCATTTTTTGATATTCTTCATTTGCGCAGTATCTGGTGGGTGTTTTTTGATGCAAAGGTTATGAAAGTGCAGCAGAATATGGCATAAATCAACCATAAAGTTAAGCCGGCGGGATTCTTAAAAAAATATGACCGCAGTTGAACCGCGGTCATATTTTTTACTAAAGTTGAAAACAAATTACAACCCAGCTTCCAGCGTATATTTTATAGTGGCTTTGCACTTAATTTCTTTACTCGTGGTTTTACGGGCGTTACCTGCCAGTGTGTACGAGAAGGTGGTGGCATTAAAATAATCTTTCAGGTTGATGCTCGAATTTACCGGTATTTCCAGTGTATACGCTTCCGTATCAGGATTGTTGGTAATCTCTGCCAGCGAATAAAGTTGTGTATTGACATTTGAACTAAAATCTACTTTGCAGGATTCCAGTGCGGAAAAGTTATTAGCCGCATCGCCGTCTATCATATTTATCACACATGATTTGATGGTAACCGAACGGATATTTCCGGCGCTTAACTTTGTGTTGCTGGCTTTAATGATACTGTCAATATTCAGATACACGTCTTTGCTTGACAAAGTAGCGGGACCTGTTGCATTGATCTGAGGAATGGTAAACTCAACATCCGAATAGCTGAGGTTAATGTCTGCCTTTACGGCTTCCTTGATTTTATTGCAGGAAATATTGAGGATACTGATGATACTGAGCAATGCCAGTGTGAAGAAAATGGTACGTTTCATTGTGTGTTTGATTTTTTTGTGATTTGTAAAAATAAGGTATTTTTTATTTTAGCTGCATAAGCCTTCTATTTTTTTAAATTCTTCGATAGCAGCCTTGTTTTGCCACAAAATAGCATAAATACTACCGGCGATCGGCAAAGCATAATGTATTTTTTCACAGATTTCGTAAATACCCCGGGCAGCCACATAGCCTTCTGCTACCATTCCCAGTTCGAGCCTGGCGGCGTTGGCGGTATAACCTCTTCCGATAAAATTTCCAAAAGTTCTGTTACGGCTGTGCAGTGAATAGCAGGTCACCAGCAAATCGCCGAGGTAGGCACTGGTATTGTAATGATGGCGCGTTTGTGTACTGATGACGTCCATAAACTGCTGTAATTCTGAGAAGCAGTTAGTGATATATACGCTTAAAAAATTGTCGCCGTAGTCAAGCCCGTGTGCAATGCCGGCGCCTAAAGCATAAATATTTTTCAGCACAGCGGCATACTGCACGCCATACACATCATTGCTTACAACAGTTTGCAGGTAATGATTGGTAAACAAGTCTGCAGCCATTTGAGCAACTTCAATATCAGCAGATGCAAAGGTCAGATAGGAAAGTTTTTCGGCAGCCACTTCTTCTGCATGGCAGGGGCCGCTGATACAGCCATAATGTTCAATATTTACATCAAATTGCTCCTGCAGATACTCATTGAGCAATACATTTTTTCCTGGTAAAATGCCTTTAATGGCCGAAAGCACAATTTTGTTTTGAAAGACGTTGAGGGAACAAGGCGTCAATGCTTCTGCCACAAATGCGGAAGGAATGCCGATAATGATCAGATCGCCTGCTTCGATTGCTTCACAGATATCGTGATGCAAATGCAGCAGGGTTGTGTCGTATTTTACGGAAGTGAGATAATGCGGATTGTGTGCTGTCAGACTAATAGCGTCGATAGCTTCTTTACTGCGCATCCACCACTGCACTTTGTGGCCGTTGTCGGTCAGTATTTTTGCGAGGGCCGAACTCCAGCTTCCATTGCCCAGTAATGTTATTTTTTTATCCAAAATTTAATTATTGCGGCACTAATATACACTCTGTGATTACGAGAATAAAAATTTTTATAGATAAATACACTGTTTCTCCTGATTTGTAGGCATTATCATATTTAAAAAATATATTTGTGACATTGCTCGCCGACGTGTATTGCCTGAATCCAGATTTGAACAACTGCGCACAGGTTGCCGGGCACCAACCCAAAAGGAAAGCGCATGTATAGAACCATTTTACTGTTGATCATTGTCAGTGTATGTTGCAAAAATTTGTATTCGCAAACTGATACTGCCAAACTCAATTCTTATTTTAATTTACTTGAAAAAAATCAGAAGGTGATGGGCAGTGTTTGTCTGTACGCTGATAGTGTATTTATCTATGATAGAGCAACGGGTTACGCAGATGTAGTTAAAAAGAAGAAATCCAATGTCTATACACAATACAGAATTGGATCGATCAGTAAAATGTTTACCGCAGTGATGATGCTTCAATTGATCGAAGAAAAAAAGATCAGTCTGGATGCGAAACTCAGTCAGTATTTTCCGGGAATAAAAAACAGCTCAAAAATCACCATAGAGCAATTGCTGAATCACCGGAGCGGAATCGAAAATTTTACCAATGAAGCAGATTATACCAGCTATATGGAAAAACCGCAGACCCCTGAACAACTCGTTGCGATCTTCGAGAAGCTGCCCAGCGACTTTGAACCGGGATCGCAATTCAGTTATAGCAATACGAATTATGTCTTGTTGACTTTTATTATTGAGAAGATTACCAAAAGCAGCTACGCCGAACAATTGGTCCGACGGATCTGCGCCAGAGCCATGCTTGCTGATACCCGCGTAGGCGGTAAAATCAACACTAACAGTAATGAAGCACAGTCATACAATTTTGAACAGGGCCGCTGGGCTGCTACTACCGAAACGGATTTGTCTGTAGCGTGCGGAGCAGGTAATATTATTTCTACGTCAAAAGATCTTTGTCTGTTTATAGCAGCGCTTTTTGAAGGCAAACTGATTTCGCAAGCGATGCTTGGCAAAATGAAAACGATGAGAGATGGTTATGGACTGGGGATGGTGCAGTTTCCGTTTGGTGATAGAAAGTTTTATGGTCATACAGGTGGTATTGATAATTTTCAGTCGATGCTGGCTTACAATGAGGCCGATAAAACCGCTGTTTGTATCACAGGAAACGGATTTGATTATTCGATCAATGAAATCGCCATCGCACTGTTAAGTGACCATTACGGATTGCCCTATGCATTGCCTGATTTTGAAAAGAAGGCGGACCGTGCTTTTGCTGCAAACTCACCGGAAGGTATTTATGGCAACGGAAAGACAGGGATGAAAATTACTGTTTTTAAAGAAAAGGATCAGTTGATGGCTCAGGCTACCGGTCAGCAGGCCTTTCCACTGACTGCCATTTCTGAATACGAATATAAATTTGATGTTGCAGGCATCAGGATATTGTTTATGAAAAATGAAGCGGGCGATCTCATGCAGTTCAAACTCACGCAGGGAGGTAAGGATTTGCTTTTTAGCAGAGAATAAACTGAATTTTACATATGAGTAAAAAATTAATATATTGCAGAAAAGGAAGGATTTCGTCATTTGAATTGGCTGCTACGTCTTATATGACACAAAAATGACAATAATCATGCAACTATATTGGGGTACAGATGGTAAATTGGGGTATTAAATAGTACTTGGCACTATTTTTGGCAGTAAGAAATACATTTTTAAGGTTGAAGTCGTCCGTTATAATCTACTACTAAACACTACACGAAACGAACACACCATGAAGATTAAATTTAAACATTTTATATATGTAGTGCTGACCTGTATTTCTTTTCAGCAGGTAAATGCTCAGATTGCGGTATCGAATACAAATAACGCAAACCAGTTGGCGCAAAAACTCGTAGGACCGGGTGTTATACTCAGTAATGCGGCCGTTCAATGCAATGCCAATCAGTCGGGTATTTTTGTGGTTACGGCTGCAAACTTAGGTATTGACAGTGGTATTGTGTTGACTACCGGCCTGGCTGCCACCAATATTCCCAATTATGGGGTGAATGGGGCACAGGTTAATTTTGCCAACGCCAATCAGGGTACCGGCGGTGACGCTGCATTAACGGCACTGGCAGGCGTTACTACGTACGACAAGTGTATTTTGGAATTTGATTTTACCGCCAATGGCGACTCAATATTTTTTCAATATGTTTTTGGTTCCGAGGAGTATCCTCAGTTTAATTGCAGTAACTATAATGATGTGTTTGGGTTTTTTATTTCCGGACCGGGCTATGCCACGCCCAAAAATATAGCGTTGGTACCCGGCACAAACATTCCTGTTGCCATTAATTCTGTAAACAGCGGTGTGATTTATCCCGGAGGCGCACTGGCCAATTGTACCAATATGGGCCCCGGTTCGCCCTTTACTAACCTTTATACCAATAACACCGGTGGCACATCGGTTACTTACGAAGGGTTTACACATTTGTTTACCGCACAAGCTGCTATTCAGCCCTGCAGTACCTATCATCTTAAGCTGGCGATTGCAGACGGTTTCGACCATATTCTTGACTCAGGTGTTTTTCTGAAGGCAGGCAGTTTAAAGTCGAATAACGTAAAATTATCTGTAAAAACAGATTCTTTAAATGGGGGCGTGCCTTATGTATTTGAGGGTTGTGATACCGCGATCCTGAAAATTCACCGGCAGATCTTTCAGGCGCAGGTGAATATTGATACGGTGCAATTACTGATCAGCGGTTCGGCTACTAATGGCGTGGATTATCCGCTTGTACAAGGCCCTTATATTTTTTCAAATAATATCAACGATACATTAATTACCATTAATATTTTGCCTTTCAATGACCTGATTGTAGAAGGGACAGAAACGATCGTGATTAAATTAAAAGACCGATGCAACAACATCATTGACAGTGTAACTATTTTGGTAAAAGATCCACCAAAATTCACAATTGCCAATAATGATACCACCATTTGTCAGGGATATGGAGTGGTTATCAACGGACAATTTGATCCGGGGCTTTCTTTCAACTGGTCGCCTGCTGCCGGCGTTGCCAATCCGAACGCCTTGTTTACGACGGTCACACCGGCGGTTACAACAACGTACACGGTTACCGGTACCTACAGCAACTGTGCTCCGGTCACCGATGTGATCACCATTACCGTGCAACCCACGCCCACCATCAATCTAACTCCTACCAATGTACTGTGCAACGGTCAAAATACCGGCTCAATCGTTGCAACCGGGAATGTAGGGAATAATCCGCCTTTGACATTTACTTTAAATCCAGGCGGAATTAATGCAAACGGATCGCCGCATGTATTTAATAATCTTGCTGCCGGTGTTTATACGGTGACTATTACCAGTGGTTTGGGATGCACAAATACTGCTACTGCGACTATCACACAGCCGGCTCCCCTGGTTTGGAATAATGCGACGGCTATTAATATAGCCTGTAATGCAGCTAATATTGGTCAGGTGCTAACAAATGCAAGTGGAGGTACTGGTCTCATAACGTATAATTTGAATCCGGGAAATATTACAAATGCAATCGGAAACTTTACCGGGCTGGCAGCCGGCACATATACGATCACGGCCAAAGATGCCAACAACTGCAGTATCAGCACTTCCTTAGTTATCATACAAGCCCTTGGTCTTACCTGGGCAACCGTAAACAAAACAAATATTACCTGTAATGGACTTGCGAACGGTACCATTACTGCATTGGCTGGAGGCGGATTTGGCATAGTCACCTACACCCTCAATCCTGGAAATGTCAGTAACATTACCGGTAATTTCAATAATCTGGGCGCAAACGTTTACACTATTCTGGCCACCGATGCCAATGGATGTACAGGCACCACAACTGTCAGTATTACCCAGGCACCACCTTTGGTGATCAGTAATGTCAGTATCACCAATATACTTTGCAACGGAGCTGCAACGGGTGCTGTTACGGTAACAGCCACCGGGGGTACGCCTGTCATCAATTATACGTTAAACCCGGGAGCAATCACCAATCAAACCGGTATCTTCAGTAATATTACTTCCGGCAATTATACGATCAGCGTGGTGGATGCCAACGGTTGTTCTGTCACCAGTGCGGTCAGTGTTACCCAGCCCCCTTTACTGGGTTTCGGCAACGGGGTTGTAGTTAATCCTACCTGTATACCGGGCAATAATGGCTCTTTTACGGTTAATGGAATCGGAGGCGTGCCTGCCTATCAGTATAAACTGGGAGCAGGTGCTTATCAGGCGGGAAATACATTTACTGGTTTGGGTGTTGGGGTTTATATTGTTACAATAAAAGATGCCAATGGATGTACCAAAACAGTGGCAGTGACCCTTGTAAATAATAATGCACCCATTTTAACCAATAATACGTTGCCGCCACCATGCAGCAATTCACTAGCCAATATCAGTGTAACTGCTTCAAATGGCGTTGCACCATACACCTATACTTTATTGCCTAATAATATTACCAATAATAATGGTCAGTTTCCAGGCGTACCTGCCGGGGTATATACTGTTACAGTGGTCGATGCCAGCGGATGTACAGCCTCAATTGTAGTAAATATTGTGGTGCCTCCGCAATTGAACTGGTCAAATTTCACCATCACAAATTTACCCTGTACCGGTATCGGCACGGGGGCGATCAACGCAACCGCTACCGGAGGTACAGGTACCATCACTTACACACTTACTCCCGGTGCAATCAACAATATTAACGGGGCATTTCCCGGTCTGGGTGTCAACACCTACACAGTGTTAGCCACCGATGCCAATGGATGTACTGTTAGCAGTGTTGCTACTATTGGTATATCGCCGGCACTTGCTTTCACAAATCCTGTAATTACGAATGTAACCTGTAACGGCGGCAATAATGGCGGCATTACCGTCAATACTACCGGCGGCACAGGTTTACCAAACTATACTATCAATCCGGGTGGGATCACCAATGCGACCGGCATTTTTACAAACCTGACTGCAGTTGCCTATACCATCACAGGAGTGGATGCCGTTGGTTGCTCTGCAACAACAGTTGTAAATGTTACACAACCAAATCCAATACTCATTACTAATATCAGTTCCACGCCACCTACCTGTGTACCCGGCGGAGATGGCAGTATTACCATCAGTGCTGCCGGAGGTGTTGCACCCTATTCATATAGTATTAATGGCGGGATTTTTCAGGGGCTTAATATTTTTTCAAATTTAAACATTGCTACTTATACCGTGCAGGTAAAAGATGCCAATAACTGTACCGTTAGTAGTGTATTCAATCTCATCAATCCAAATGCGCCCTCTTTCAGTAATGTGGCCGTCAATCAGGCCAATTGTGCGGGTGCCAATACGGGTTCTATCGTCGCTACCGTTGCCGGCGGAGTGGGGGTTATTACCTTTGTGATCAATCCGCTTGGCCTTACCAATAATACCGGTATATTCAATAATCTGCCTGTCAATAATTATACCATTACGGCCACTGACGCCAATAACTGCGTTATTACTACCCTGGCCAGTATCGTGCAACCTTCTCTGATCGTTTGGAATGTTACAAATTTTACAAACATCACCTGCAATGGCCTCACCAACGGTGCCATTAATGTAAATGCGACCGGGGGTAATGGCATTTTGACTTATACCCTGCTGCCTTCAAATATCAACAATCTGACGGGGAATTTTAATGCATTGGTGGCAAACAATTATACCGTTGTGGCTACAGACGCCAATGGGTGTACTATTACCACCAACTTTAATATTACCAACCCTGCATTGCTCACCTGGAATAATACTTCTTTTTCAAATATCACCTGCTTTAACGCAAATGACGGAGTCATTAACGCACCTGCTGTGGGTGGCACGGGTATTATCAATTATACCTTAATGCCTGGTAACGTAACTAACCAGACTGGCAATTTTATTAATCTGCAAACCGCTACATTTACAATAACGGCCACCGATGCCAATGGGTGCAGTCTCACATCCTCATTTACCATTTCTTCTCCTCCGGCATTTGTAATGACCAATCTGGTGGGCACCACTCCAAACTGTGTTCCGGGTAACAATGCGACAATTACTGTTACCGTGAGCGGGGGCACTCCGATTTATTTATACAGTATAAACGGTAATCCGCCTCAGGCTTCTAACGTGTTTACAAATATCGGTGTGTCCAATTATACCATTACAGCCACGGATGCAAATGGCTGTACAGTAACTTCTACCATAGCGATAACCAATCCGGCATCGCCCAATATTACCAATGTAGTCACCACCAATATTTTATGTTTTGGTAATAATACTGGTAATATTACCATCACGGCAACCGGAGGAAACGGACAACTTACTTATGCACTGAACCCGCCCGGTACCACAAATTTGACCGGTATTTTCAATAATATATTTGCTAACAATTATACAGTATCGGTTACTGATGCAAACGGATGCAGCGCAACCCAGAATATTATTATTTCTCAGCCACCGCCTTTGGTATGGGATTCGGTCGATAACCGCGACATTCCTTGTTACGGAGGAAATAACGGGCTGGTGACAAGTTCAGCCTCCGGAGGTACAGGCACCATTTACTATACCCTACTACCACCGAATATCACCAATATCAACGGCGCATTTTTTGGCCTTGGTGTAGGGCAGTATACCCTGAATGCGGTGGACAGTAATGGTTGTATGATATCTTCGGTATTTTTAATTAATCAGGCCCCGCCTATTGTCTGGTCGGTGATTGCAGGAACCGCCGTGAGTTGCTTTGGCGGAAATAATGGCACGATAACAGTTCAAACAACGGGCGGTGTTGGCGGATTTACGTATAAACTACAACCGGGAAATGTGATAAACCAGACGGGGCAATTTACAAATTTAATCTCGGGCACTTATACCATCACATCTACTGACCTGAATAATTGCACCGTGACCACAGTGGTGTTTCTAAATCAGGCAGCGCTGGTACAACTTACAAATGCAGCCACCACGCCGGCTTCCTGCAATCCGGGTTGCGACGGTACCGTACAACTGACAGCCACCGGTGGAAATGGTGTTTATACATTCGCATTAAACGGCGGACCTTTTCAGGCTTCCAATACTTTTGCAGGTCTATGTACCGGAGTGTACACAGTCAGTATTCTGGATGGTAACAATTGCACCGGGGGGGGCACCTTCAGTATTACTACCGCCAGTGGGCCAAATCAGATCAATACAAATGTTACCAATGTGCTTTGCAATGGGGGCAATACCGGGCAAATTGCAACAACCATAGCTGGCGGAAATGGTCTCATTACTTACACTTTAAATCCGGGGCCTGTAGTTAATAACAATGGCCTGTTTCAAAATTTGCCTGCCGGCAATTATACGATCGTAGCCAGCGATGCAACAGGTTGCACCATCAGTACGGTTGTGAACATTGGTCAGCCTGCTGTTATGAATATCACAAGTATTAACACAACTGATGTCAGTTGCTTTAATGGTAATGACGGTGTTGCAATCATAAGTATTGCAGGAGGAGCGGGGCCCTTAAATTATTTGCTGATGCCCGGCAATCAGGCCAATAACAATGGTGTATTTACCGGACTGTCAGCAATATCCTATACCATTACTGTTACAGATGCCAACGGCTGCACAGCCACATCTGCTTTTAACATCGGCTCACCTCTGCAGGTTGTATTTACAAATGTGGTCACTACGCCGGTTAGTTGTAATGGCGGTAATAACGCTACTGTTCAGGCCTCAGCCTCAGGCGGCATCGGTAATTTAAGTTATAATATCCAACCACTTAATATTACCAATTTAACCGGATTCTTTAACGGGTTAAGTGCCATTACATATACCATTACGGTCACCGATCTGAACAATTGCAGTGCTACCACTACGGTCACACTCACGCAGCCAACTCCATTGTCTATTTCACAGGTAGTAACTACCATTCCTACCTGTGTTCCGGGCGGCGATGCAACAATGACCATTACGGCAAATGGTGCAACACCTGCCTATACTTATAATCTCAATGGAGGCGCCTATCAGGGTTCAAATGTATTTAACAACCTATCAGCAGGTACATTTACAATTATTGTAAAAGACGCCAACAACTGCACTCTGTCGTCCGTGGTCACGATTGTGACACCTAATCCGCCTGTGATTACATCAGTGAATATGGTGAACGCAAGCTGTAGTCCGGGTTGTGACGGGTCGCTCACCATGTTTAGTGCAAATGGTACCGGTGCCCACACTTATGCAATCAACGGCGGACCCTTCACTCCGGCCAATGCATTTTCAGGTTTATGTGCCAATACCTATACACTGACCGTAAAAGATGCGGCAGGTTGCACAGCCAGCAGCGTTGTAGCGGTTACCACCTATGTAGGACCTGTGCTGGTAAATACTGCGGTTACCAATGTATTATGTAATAATGCCAATAACGGTACTATCACACTCACGGTAACAGGTGGAAATGGTCCGATCAACTATGTCCTGTTACCCAATAACATTACAAATAATACAGGGGCTTTCACTGGTCTGGCTGCCAATACCTATACAATTACCGGAACCGATATTCACGGTTGCACTTTGTCAACTATTGTAATTGTCAGTCAGCCTGCCACCCTTGTTTTCGGAAATGTAACCGCTACCAGTGCTTTGTGTTTCAACGCGCCAAACGGGATCATAAATTGTCCGACTGCAGGTGGTACCCAACCCATTACATATGTCATTTCACCGGCAGGAAATTTTGCCCCGCCGAACACTTTTAATGGCCTGGCCGGAAACGTAACCTATACCATTACGGCTACAGATGCCAATGGTTGCAGCACGGTTACTTCTATTTACGTAGGTCAGCCCACCCAGGTAGTCATCAATTCTATTACAAATACACCGGTTACCTGCAATGGTCAGAGTAACGGTACTCTCAATGCCAATGCCAGTGGGGGAACCGGTCTGATTTCGTACACGATTTTACCGAATAATATAACCAACAATACCGGAGCCTTCACTGGTCTGGCCGGCAATACTTATACTATTGTGGTAACGGATGCCAACGGATGCACTGCCACTTCCACTTCATTTCTTTTTGAGCCAACGGCAATCACCATTGTCTTTGCCGGAGCAACAGATATTATCTGCAATGGCCAGGTAAATGGTACAGTAACAGTAAACGCTACAGGTGGTACCAATCCGCTGAGCTATAATCTGCAGCCCATGAATCTGACCAACCTCACTGGTAATTTCACCGGCTTGCCACAGGCCGTATATACTGTTACCATCACCGATGCAAACGGTTGTACTCTGACAAACACGCAAACAGTGCTGGAACCAACACTCGTGCATTTTAATGGTACTACGCTTACGCATGTACTGTGCAATGGACAAAATAATGGAGGTATTGCTACCAACGCCAGCGGTGGTGTCGGTGCCATGGCATATACCCTGAATCCGGGGGCTGTAAATAATGCTACCGGCATCTTCAATAATCTGTTTGCAGGACCATACACCATCACAGCAACTGATGCCAATGGCTGCACCGCAACGACTACTGTAACGATTACCCAGCCGCAGGTGCTCGACCTGACACTGAGTGCGACAACTAATATTACTTGTCATGGCGGAAATGATGGTATTATCGTGACTGCTGCCACAGGCGGCACCACGCTTTACTTGTTTACACTGATGCCCGGAGGTATCAACAGTACCATCGGAACTTATGGAAGCCTGTATGCTGGTACATATACCATGATTGTAACGGACGCTCATGGATGTAAAGACTCGGTAGAAAACATTACCCTGACCGAGCCTCCGGCGATTGTATTTACAACCGTTACACATCATGATATTACGTGCTATTTTGATACTACCGGCAACATCAATGCCGCAGCACAGGGAGGCACCGGTAATATCAGCTATAGTATTGCTCCTAATATTGGCAATCAGCCTTCGCCGGGCAACTTCACTCTGCTGCAGGGTGGCACTTATACTGTAACGGCTACTGACGCCAGTGGATGCACTGCTACCACCACAGTAACCATCTTGCAAAATCTGCAGATTTTATCGTCCAATATAGATTATACAGAACCGAACTGTCATGGTGATATCAATGGAGCGATCAATGTAACTGCTGTTGGTGGGGTGCCTCCGTTAACCTATGCGCTGGATGGCGGCGGCTTCTCACTCAGCGGGTATTTTACCGGATTGGCGGCGGGATCGCATGTGATTTATATTAAAGATTCAAAAGAGTGTTTGACAGATACTATGGTTGTACTGATAGAACCTGATAAGGTAGGCGCCAATGTGAATCTGGTAGCTACCAAATGCAATGATCTGGATGACGGTAAAGTGTTTGCCCAGGGAACAGGTGGTCGTGGTGACTACACCTATAAATTACGTCCGGGTCTGTATGTCAATAAATCAGGAAGTTTTTATGATATCAAGATTGGCACCTATACCCTTTCGGTTATTGATAGTTCCGGATGTGTGTTTGATACGCTGATTGATATTGGCTATCCGATTGATCCGATCAAAATTATTTTTACCAAAAAAGATATCGGCTGCTATGGATATGGGAATGAAGGGTCAGCTACAGCGAACATAGTGGGCGGTGAAGAACCCTATTCATATTTATGGACCACCGTACCTGTCCAAACCGGTGAAACAGCCACCAACCTGCGCACCGGCTACTATGGCATAGTGGTTACCGATGCCAATGGCTGCAGTGCCATCGATTCAGTATTTATCGAACCTGGTCCTTGTTGTGATGAAGTGTTTGTTCCGAATGCGTTCAGTCCGAATGGAGATGGCATCAATGATCAGTGGAGAATAGTGACGGCTGCAGGCTTTGACCTCATACAGCTTGACTTATTTGACCGGTGGGGTAACAAAGTGTGGGGAACACAGGATGCACTGAAGGGATGGGATGGTACATTCAGAGGGAAGGATATGGATATGGAAACTTACTTCTATATTTTCAGGTACCATTGCCACGCTGATGGCAGCGATTACACTAAGAAGGGAGATGTGATATTAGTGCGCTAATATTGCCTGACAAAGGCCGGACCTTGATAGCTGTTAATCTCAGCAAGCGATGAAAATGTCCCGGGATTTGTAATTGTGCCCTGTTATGTGGATCGCTCTGTAAATTCATTGTGTGGGCATCGATCGATCGCACAAATGATAATTTGAATGCGGTTGGACAGCAGTTGCAAAGCACCATTTCAATATATTTTAACGTTTAATAGGAAACATATCTGATTTCGTTTGTACATTAGATTTCTAAAAATATTACACATGAAATTACGTATGCACGTTTTGCCCCGACCGGGACTCGGGAGCCTGAATAAAAGTCCGGGAAGCACCAAAAATAAATATCTGCATTGGTTGATAATGGCCATCATGCTTATATTTCCTGCAATGCTCAATGCACAAAATGCAGGGGATAAAATTCCCCTGGATGCAAAAATCAAAACAGGCGTGCTGCCGAATGGTTTAAAGTACTACATCATTCAGAATAAAAAGCCTGAAAAGAAAATTGAATTGCGCATGGCAGTGAATGCAGGTTCTATTCTGGAAGATAAAGACCAGCTTGGACTTGCACATCTGATGGAACATATGAATTTTAACGGATTAAAAAACTTTCCGAAAAATGAAGTGGTTCATTACCTGCAAAGTATCGGCGTTGATTTTGGCGCTGACCTCAATGCCTATACCAGTTTTGATGAAACCGTTTACATTTTACCGATCCCTGCAGATGATAAAAAGAAAATTGAACAGGGGTTTCAGATCATTGCTGACTGGAGCGGTGCCGCTTTGATGGAAAACGATGAAATAGATAAAGAACGTAATGTTGTGCTGGAAGAAAGTCGTTTAGGTAAAGGTGCTGATGATCGTATGATGAAGATCTGGCTGCCTGAATACCTGAATAAATCAATTTATGCTGACCGGCTGCCTATAGGCGATGACGAACTGTTGCGTACTTTTAAGCATGATGTGATCAAGCGTTTTTATCATGACTGGTACCGGCCAAATCTTCAGGCCGTAATGGTAGTAGGAGATATTGAACCGGCTGAAGCAGAACGCCTGATCAAGGAAAAATTCGGCGGGTTTAAAAATCCGGCCAACCCACGACCACGTCCTGAGAGTTTTGACCTGCCGGCGCGTACAGTCAGCAAGGCCATGGTATTGAGTGATAAAGAAGCATCTTATACAACAGTGCAAATTATCGGTAACAGCCGGAAAAAGAAATCTGCAACAACGGTAGGAGAATACATGAATGATGTAAAGCAAAGTTTGTTTAATGCGATGATGTCGGCCAGATTTAATGAATTGAAAAATTCTGCGAATCCTCCTTTTATTTATGGTGATGGCGGCTACGGCGGTGGCTGGGCACGTGGTTGGGAAAGTTTTCAGCTTTTTGCCATTTGCGGTACCGAAAATATCAAAGACGCTACTGAAGCCCTGGTGAAGGAATCATTGAAAATTAAGAAGTTTGGTTTTACACAGGCCGAACTTG